>JBEKUQ010000605.1:0-4107 GCA_049514835.1 Verrucomicrobiota bacterium
CAACCCTTATATGTGTTCTCCAATGCAATTTCTCTCGGATAAACTGTTTGACAGCATGTGGGCTTTAAGGTTGGTCCCATCGCCGGGTTCTTTGACGGAGGCGAGCGTAGCGAGCCGGAGTCAAAGAACCCGGCGATGGGACGGTCGCAACCTGGGCCAACCCCGTCCCAAAACTTTTCCCGCGCTGACTGCACTTCAGCCGTGCATATCCTTCGAGTTTCTGATTTTCTTGCCTCCGCAAGAAACTGAGACCGCTGCCCCCGCGCAAGGGGCAGCGGTGGCGCCGCGAGCTCGTGCAACCCTTGGACGGTCTTTGACCAGTCCGCAGCCCAGCTTGAGCCGCATGCGCCCGGTGCTCCAAACTCGAACCGTTGTCAGAGCGTCGGTCTCGACCGACAGCTCGTATCAGTAAGGATGAGTTAGAACACGATCAATTATATGACCACAACGACTGCTCCTGTCTATGTCGGAGTCGACGTCGCCAAAGCGACGCTCCAAGTGCATCTGCATGGCTCCCAAATCCAGTTCAACAACACGCCCCAGGGACGAACCCAATTGTGCAAAAAAGTGCAGGCCCTGGCCGGCGCTCACGTCGTCTGTGAAGCCACCGGCGGTTACGAACGGCCCATGGTCGAGGCCCTGCACAAGACCAAAACGCCGGTCTCGGTGATTAATCCTGCCCAGGTGCGCGCGGCCGCTCTCGCCAAAGGCCAGCGCGCTAAAAACGACCCCATTGATGCCCAGGGCCTGACCGATTACGGCCAGCGTTACCAACCCCAGCCCACCCCGCCGGTCTGCAAAATTCAGCGCCAGTTAAACGCTCTGGTCCAGTGGCTCCAGCAACTGACCCAAGCCAAAGCGATCGCCAAAACTCAGGCCGAGCATCACCAAGAGCCTTTTGTGCGCCAACAGCACCAGGCGCTCATCGCTCATTATGAGTCACAAATTGAAATGGTCGAAGCCAAAATCCAAAAGCTCATGGACCAGGATCAGGCGCTCCAGCAACGGGTTCAATGTTTGGATGCCATTGAGGGAGTCGGTTTGCGCACCGCCGTGTTGGTGCTCGCGCACATGCCTGAGCTGGGCCAATTGAACCGGCAGCAAGCGACGGCCTTGGCTGGCCTGGCTCCCTGGACCCGGGACAGCGGAAAGATGAAGGGCCTCCGCTGCATCGGCGGCGGGCGGCCGGAAGTGCGAACCGCGCTCTACATGGCCTCTCTCAGCGCCATAAAATCCAACCCGATATTAAAAGCATTTTTCCAGCGCCTGACCGGCAAAGGCAAACTCGGAAAAGTTGCTCTCACGGCCGTCATGCGCAAAATGCTTATCCACATGAACCACCGACTCAAATCGCTGGCGACGAAACCCACATCAGCCGCACAAGTCGAGAATGAAAAAACATCCAAAAAATAGTTGCAAAAATCAACACCGTTGCTGGGCTGAATTGGGCTGAATGATCCAATCCCGTTGGGATTGACGAATGAGTTCTTGTCACACAGTACAGAATGGGCCATTTCCATTCCACCGAAAACAGCGAAGAACCGATTTTTGCGTTCTTTTGCGGCCAAAAAAACTCCCCATCCGTGTCCATCCCCGTCCATCCGTGGTCAAAAACCTTCCGCCCCCAGTATTGACACATATCTATTCAGTGGCGCAGGCGTCCTGCAGCGTGAACCCTGCCATCCCGGCTTGCCATTACCCCATCCGCCGTTCCTTCCCCAACCTGCCCGGTCCAGCGCCCGATCAAAACCGGATTATCATTCTGCCCCGCCATGATTCTGCCCCGCCATAATTGGGTCGCTTCATGGTTGCAACATCCCCCTTGCCACGGGTGCCGGGATTTGGCACTCTGCCGCGCATGGTCGGCAAAATTGGATTGCAGTATTCCCGCCCTGACGGATGCGCGGCAGTGGAGGAGTACGTGGAATATTGAATGCCATTAACTGACCCCTTTGCAATTCAACCAGAATACCCCCTATGCGGCTCTCAACCATACTCTTATTGTTCACAACGCAAATGGCCGTCGCAGCTCCAACCACCGAGCCGGCGTCACCGGATTATCCTCAAAAAGCCGATGATTACCTGAATACGGAATTGAAATCGGAGAGGTTTGCGGGCTCGGTCATGGTCGCCCGGTCCAACCGGGTTGTCTTCATGAAAGGTTACGGATTGGCCAACCGTGAACTGGATGTCGCCAACGCGCCCAACACCAAGTTTCGGATCGCTTCCCTCACCAAGCAGTTCACCGCCCTGTCCATTCTCATTCTCCAGGAACAAGGCAAACTGAGCGTGGACGATCCCATTTCCAAGTTCGTGCCGGACTGTCCGGGCGCCTGGTCCAAGATCAAGATCCGGCATCTGCTGACCCACACCTCGGGCATCCCCGACTACACCAGACTTCCGGATTACATTTCGACCATCACGCTTCCTTATCCGCCGGAAAAAATGATGAAGAGCCTTCGAGACAAGCCCCTTGAATTTGAACCGGGCGAGCAGTTCGCCTACAGCAACTCCGGTTACGTCATCCTCAGCTACCTCGTGGAGAAAGCTTCGGGCCAGAGCTACGAGCAGTTCATGCAGCAGTTCGTTCTCAAGCCGCTCGGCATGAAGGACAGCGGTTGCGATCATTTTGAGACCGTTTTGCCCCATCGTGCCACGGGCTATACTCCGGATGGCGCCGCCTGGGTTAATTCCGCTTACGTTGATTTGAGCATTCCGCATGGCGACGGCGCCCTGTATTCAACCGTGGAGGATTTCTTCCGCTGGTATCAGTGTTGGCGCGAACAAAAGCTCGTTTCGGCGGAGTCGTGGAAGTCCATGACCACGCCGGTCAAGGAGAATTACGGCTTTGGGATCGCTGCGGTGGAACAATTCGGCCAAAAAGAGCTCGCCCATGACGGCCGCGTGGACGGCTTTGTCGCCTCCATGCGATGGCTCCCATCCTCGGATATCTTCGTGGCGGCATTTGCCAATTCGGATTCGGCTCATTCGGGCGAAGTGGCTGACAATTTGGTGGCGCTGCTTCTGGATATTCCGCTGCGCCGGCCCATCGAGAAAGCCTCCAACAAGCTCACCGCCGGCCAGTTGGAGCTTCTCGTTGGCCGCTATCGCATGGTGGAGAAGCCGGAGCTCATTTGCACCATAACCGCCAGCGGCGAGCGGTTGTTCTTGCAATCCACCGGCCTGCCCAAGTTCGAATTGCTTGCCGAGTCGGAGACCAACTTCTTTCTCAAGGAAATGACCAACATCCAAGTGACTTTCTGGAAAGATTCCTCCGGCAAGGTCTTCCGCCTGGTCTCTCTTTTGGCGGGGAGTGAGAGCGCCGGCCACGAAGGAAAACGGCTCGACGAAAGCGATCCCGGCACAAACAGCGCGGCCGCCATGGCGATGGCGTCGGCCAATAACATGGCCTTGGGCAAGCCCGCGTCGGCCAGCAGCGAGGAGAACGCACACCCGGCTCACGACGGCAATGATGGGAAGATGGAGACTCGCTGGTGCGCTTCCAGTGAGGCCGTGCCCCAATGGTGGCAAGTGGATCTGGGTGCCGCCGCCACCATCACCAATACCCAGATCATTTGGGAACACTGCGCCCATTATCAATACCGGATTGAGGTGTCATCGGATCAGACCAATTGGACGGTGGCGGCGGACAAAACCGGCGACGCCATCCCTGCCCAGGCAACTTCCGATGATTGTTCAGCCAAAGGAAGATATGTGCGCATACTGATTTCCGGTTTGGAGGAAAGTTCGTGGGCAAGTTTTTTGGAATTTCAGGTGTTTGGTTCCCGCGATACTAAAAAATGATGAGCTGCTATCCCGTAAGGTAAAGTAAAGGGGTCGCTTCATGGTCTTGTAACATAATGTTTGACGCCGGGAGCCTGCCCTTGCCGGTTCCAGTCCTCATTATTGACACATATTTGTGCAGTGGTGCAGGCGTCTTGAAGGGCCGAAGCCCGCAATCCCCAATTCCCATTGCCCCAACCGAACGTGCGGCAAATCGAAATGGTAAAAGTCGGCATCCAACCTCAAACAACAAACCTTGCCGGATGGAGGAGGCCTGATTCCAGTAATTCATCTGCATCTGCGTGCATCTGCCCCGTTATCTGC
>JBEKUQ010000606.1:0-2765 GCA_049514835.1 Verrucomicrobiota bacterium
ACGCAAGCGAGTCAAACGCCACAAGCTGCTAACACGGCGACAAATCAATCTACCCCCGGCCAGGCGAAAAGCGATTAAAACAGTTTTCATGCCTTAGCGCGTGTTCAACTTGCGCTAATTACATACATAAGTAATACTTATACTATGTGCATGTCTTGCGGTTTTATGCTCGCTCGTGGTGAATTATGATTTGCTGCCGAAATCAGTGTGCGGCACTAACGAAGCTATTTACACCGCCCCGAGTGCGAGGGACGTCGAACTATTTCCTGTCGAGTTGAAAAGTTTCACCTAATTCTTCACCTAAAGTTACACCTGAGGGGCAGTTTGGGGGCGGTAACGGGGCAATGCGTAGCGTTGGACAAGTAGTTGAAAAGATTGCTTGACTCCCTGTAGAGGGAGATTATAGTAAGCCTTGAAACAGAGTGTGTTAGGCTCGGAACGGTAAAGGTTCCCCGTTCAATTCCGACCCCCGCCTCCATCTGAAACTCCCGTAAATACAGGGGGTTGGGTGGAGCCAGGGGCGAACCTTCAACGAAATCTTCAACGATTTTAGCTCTCGTTCACTATCCGGTGCGGGCACGTCGCGGACACGCCCACTGCCCGGATGCGAGATAAAATCAGTCCTCATATCCTTACAAGATGAAAACACAGGATATGACGCAACGTTATCGGAAATTCAAACGCGCCTGGGGCATGTGGTATGCCTTCGACACGGCCACGGGCAATTCGGTGAGTCTCAAAACACGCGAGAAAGCTGAGGCCGTCCAAAAGGTCAACGCCATGAACGAGACGGAACGGCAGCCGTCCATCAGTCTTGGTCTGGCGAAAGTTTATCTCAACGCCACCGATCCCAAGCTGGCCACGCGGACCTGGCAGGAGGTCATGGAAAACATCGTCGCAAAGAAAACGGATGAGACGCGGCGGCGCTGGGAGGTTGCGGTTAAGGACAGGAATTTCGACTGCATTCGCAACCTGCCCGTCGCCGAAACCCGCCCGGAACATTTCGACCGGGCACTGGCGGATGGCAAAGTGTCCACCAATGTTTATCTGCGGCGCATCCACAATCACGCCCTGGGCATGGAATGGCTGCTGAAATCGGTCATTCCGCGCTTGCAATGGCCCAAGCCGGTGTTCAAGAGCAAGCGGGCGATCACGGCGGAAGAACACGCGGCCATCGTCCAGCGCGAACAAAACCCGGAGCGGCGGGATTTTTACGAAATGCTGTGGCATACCGGCGCATCCCAAACAGACGCGGCGTGTCTGCGGGCGGAGGATGTGGCCTGGAACACGCGCACGATCTGTTACACGCGCAAGAAACTCAAGTCGCGGGGCACGGGCATCAAGCCGGCGCTGATCCGGTTTGGCGGGGAAGTGGAAGCCATTCTGCGGCGGCGGCCGGCGGCGGGATCACTGTTCCCCTATCTCTGCACTGTGCGACCGGGCGACCGATCAACGGAGTTTCACCAGCGATGCGTTGGTCTCGGCATCCAAGGCGTGTCGCTGCATTCGTATCGGTATGCGTGGGCGGAGCGGGCGTTGAAATGCGGCTACCCGGAGCGGTTCGCCCAGCAGGCGTTGGGACACAATTCCAAGGCGGTGCATCATGCCTACTCGAAACACGCCGAAGTCACCGTGCCATCATTGGATGATTGGGAAGAGGATTGGCAGAAGAATCCGCAACGCGGCGGGCAACCAAAGTTGGTGGCGGTGGACTTTCAGATGCCATTGGCTGCCGTCGCACAATCGAATTAACCTGGTGAGGACTGGACATCCCGTAAATCTGGAAAGGCTGAACCAGTCGGGAATCCTTTCCATTATCTGGAAAGGCGGCGCGGAGCGTGAAGGCCAGCGCGAGCGGAATTGGAGTCCATGAGGTCTCGACCTCTGGCGCGGGTCTGGGCCGGCGTGAGGCCCGGCGCCAGGGTTTGGGGACGGCGCAAGTCCCCAACGACAAAAAAAACGGCTGAACCGCTGCCAGTCCAGCCGGGTGGGTGTATCTGGCGGTCAATCCTCCCCCGGCATGAGGATGGTGATGGCGGGTTGCGGGTCGTCAATATCCAGCGGGCTGCAAGTGGCAATGAGTTTCACCAGCCGGGCGGCGCGATTGTCGTTGCGGACATAGAACGCCACAGGGATGCGCTCAACTCCGGGTCGGGCGCGGTGGATGGCATATTTTAGCATCCAAACTAGATCCCAAAGTCGGCCAGCTTCGTCTTGGCAGGTCACGCCGGGCGGCACGGTCACGTAAGCATCATAAACGGCGCGGGTGAGAAAAACCGGGAAACGGATTCCGGCTTCTTGGGCAGTTGCGGAAACCTCAACCTGCATGCCGTCGGCGACGGCCTGAGATCGGGTGTAAGAAAAGATCACTTCGCCAAAGGGCGAGTTTTTGTTGTCTGTGCTCATGGTGTTTTAGCGGTTAAGAATGGGAACGTCGGATTGCGGAGAGATACGAACCAAGCCGGGCTTGGGTTGAATGCGGACACGCACGCCAAAAAGCGTGGTGAACTCGCGGGGCTGCTTGGTCACGGCGACAACGGCGGAACACTCGCTGACACGGACAATGCGACACGGCTTGCCGTCGAGGCGGATGACATCGCCAGCGCGGAGACGAAATGGATAAACGGTTTTCATTTGGAATTTTGAGAAGTGAACAAACGCGCTTGCGCGGACTCTGCGGCGCGGCGGGCGCGGTCTGCCTCGTCCCGTTCGCGGGCCAGACGGTCTCCGTCCTGCCCGAATTCGGGAATCAAGGTGAACGTGTC
>JBEKUQ010000607.1:0-2761 GCA_049514835.1 Verrucomicrobiota bacterium
TGCTTCGTAAAAATCAATTACAGGCAGGCGCGCCAGGTTTTCGAATTCCAACTGCTTCACGATTTAACAATAGCACGCGCCGTCCTTGCCACAAGCCTGAACGTCGGGCCGGTCTCATCTTCTTTCAGGCAAGAAACCCCGCGAGAGGAAGCACGATCGCCTCTTCCTGGTTTGTCATTGCCTGGGTGAGAACACCGCCCCGTCCGCCCAGCGGCAAGCCGGCGCCGGAGGCGATGGATGAAGTGAGGTGGGGTGGAAAGGAATCCGCTGCATGATTCGGTCATTGAAGAGGACTGGCCCGCCGTGTAGTCTGCGGCTGCAACCGCTTGCGCCTGTCCACTAGAAGGGCCGGCGCGGGAAAATGTTGTGTCAGTCAAATCCGAACTTTTTTATATGAAAACAAGCTTATTGCTGGCTTTGGGCCTGCTGGCGCAGAGCAGCGATTGTTTCTCCCAGGTCAGCGGCAATATGGCCTATGGGCAGCCCTACGGGAAATTGCGCCCCGAGCAGAATGAACGGGACAAGCGCCTGCTGCAACCGAGCGAGTTGCCGCCCGGCAGCAACACGATGTTTATCGAGGCGAGCGTCTTGATGAACGTCCTGGCCGATGAGTACGTCGCCGTCTTCGCCGTGGCGCAGGAGGGCGCCACCCCGGTGGAGTGCCACCAAAAAATGGACGCCGTCCTCAAGCAGTTCATGGAGGCGTTGAAGCCGTTGGGCATCGGCAGCAACGACCTCTTCGTGGACTTCATCGCCGAGGAGAAGATTTACGAGTACCGTGTCCAGGACAACGTGGCCAAGGAGGAATTGGCCGGCTTCGAACTGAAGAAGAACGTGTCCATTCACTACCACGACAAGCCGCTGCTGGACCAACTGGTGCTGGCGGCGGCGGCCGGGAAGATCTTTGATCTCGTCAAGGTGGATTATATCGTCAAGGACCCCGGCCTCATCCAAAACCGCCTGATGGAAGAAGCCGCCAGCATCATCAAGCGGAAGGCGGCCGCCTATGACAAGCTCTTTGGAATCGCCCTCTCCACCCCGCCGCAAGTCTATGCCAATAAACCCAGTGTTTATTATCCTTCCGAAATGTATGACACCTACAGCGCCTATGAATCGCAACGGGTTGACCGGGCGATGTTCCAGCAGAAATATGCCATTCAGGACCTGCGCAAGAGCCGCACTTTCTACTTCAACGCCTTGAACGCAAACGGGTTCGATACTGTGATCAACCCGCTGGTCGTCGAGCCGGTGGTCCAATTCACGCTCTACCTCAAGCTGAAATACGACCTGGATCTGAAGAAGGGCAAACGGGACGGACGCCCGGCTCCTTGAGGGCCGCTAAGGTCGCACGCCGTAGTCCTTCACGATCTTGTCGTACTGCGCCATTTTTTCGGGGATGACAGCGCCATTGCGATCAAAGAGTTGCTGGCGGTTGCCCGACTGGGTAGGTTCCCAAACGAACGTGCCGAGGCCCCGGTGGTCGGGCAGGTTGTGCATGATTTCATTGGATTCCGGTATCTCGAAGGCGACTTCGGCAACGAGAAAGGAGAGTTTGGGATAGCGCGCGGCCAGATCGTCGAAGTTGGCTTTCCACGTGTCGGGCGGGCCTTGCCAGCGGGAGTAACAGGATTCGCCCAGGATGTCGAAGGCAACGCCGTGGGCCAGCGCGCCATCCACCCAACGGCGCGAGGTGGCGTTGTCGCCGCCCTTGTCAATATGCAGCACGATGAGAATCCTGGGGTCCACCTGCTTGACACCGGAGATGCCGGCCTTGAGGAGCGAGGATAGGTTGTTCCAATTAGCGGCGCTGCCTTCGGGCTGAGTGGAGACCATTCGCGCAGAGCCGCCGCCGCGACCGCCGGGCAGGGCGTTGAGGAGCAGGCCGGGAGTGATTTCGTTGCCGATCTGCACCATGTCGGGTTCGCCGCCGGCGGCCTTGAGCCGGGTGATGACGTCCTTGGTGTAGTCATGCACGGTTTGAACGAGTTGATCCAAGGGAAGTTCGCGCCAGGCGAGGGGTTTGGTTTGTTTGCCGGGGTCGGCCCAGGTGTCGCTGTAATGGAAATCCAGGAGCAGGCCCAGGCCGGCGGCCTTGACCCGGCTGGCCATCGCCACGGTTTGCTCCAGGCCGCAAAACCCCTCCCGGCTGTAGCCGCCCTGATTGGTGGGCTGGACGAAGATGCGGAGACGGATGTAATTAAAGCCGTGGTCCTTGAGGATTTGCAGAATATCCTTTTGCATGCCGTTGTCGCTGAATCTTATGCCGCGCGCCTCGGCCGCCGGGACGGCTGAAATGTCCGCGCCGACAATGAAGCTGGGCCGGTAAGGCACCTTTTTGCGCGCGCCGCCGCCGGTGGCGGGACTGGCGCTACGGCAGCCCGCCAATCCGGCGGCAATGGTCATGGCCATCAAAGTGACAAGGCGCCGGCGGAGAGGAAGAGTTCTTTGCATGACAGGGAAATTTGCATTGTCGGGAGAAAAACACAACGCAATTGGGACAGTCAATATTGGTTGAACACGACGGATCGAGCGTCTTCGGCTTCCGCGACCGTTTGTGGAAATGGATTCAACCGGATGCGCGGGCCAGAGCATATTATTCGCGCACGGGAGAACTCTACGATCTTGGCGTTGATCTGGGCGAAACCAACAATCTCCGTTCCGCGCTGCCCGACACGAGCCAAAAGATGTCGGGCGAGCTGGAGGACGCGCGCCAGGCTGGCCAGAGGAAATGACCGGCGGTTCGCAGTTGGCGGCCGGCCCG
>JBEKUQ010000608.1:0-2752 GCA_049514835.1 Verrucomicrobiota bacterium
GGCAGAGGCGGCCGCAACGGTGGGCTGCGCCGTGGCGGCGGGCAGGACATGCAAGGGGATGGCGGGATGGGTCAGGGTGTGAAAGGAGCCGCCCTCGGGATCGAAATAGCTGAAGACGAACGGCGGGATTTCCTTGACAGCGACATTGAGCGGCGTGATGACCTGCTCGAAGTACTTGGCGCCTTCGATTTGGGCCGGGTCGGTGCTGTCAAATTTTTTCGAGGGGGGATAGGTCTTGAAGTCGCGCCAGGCCGGATCCTCGGCGGGCAGAGTGAGGGAATCGAAGGCGCCTTTTCCGGCGAGGCGGATTTTCACGGTGACCGGATCGCCGACGGCCACCGTGGCGGGGCCGGCCTCGAATTGGGCGAGGGAGAATTGGCCCACCGCGCCATTGAATCCGGGCGGGACATTGTTGGTGGGGATGGGGAGGACATGAAACTGGAGGGTGTCGCTGCTGGGATTGGCCGGGGCGGTGCTGAAAGGGTTGCCAAACAGATCGCGCCTTGTGACGAGAGTCAAGGCCCAGGTCGCCGGGCCGAGGGTCAGGTCGCCGGCGCGGGTGGGAGTGACCGGGAGGCGGAAGTTGATAAAGTCGTAGGTCATGCCATTGAAGTTGACCTGGGGCGCGCGCTGGGGGACCTCCGGCATGACGCCGATGAGGAAGGCGTCGCTGCGCAACTGCGGCTGGTCCAGGCGGCCGAGCGCGGCCGCCTGGCAATAACATTTGATGTCCAGCGGGATGACCTGGCCGGCGTAAATCGTGTTGGTGGGTGCCGCCAGCCTGACAAAAGCCGCTTCAAGCTGGGCGGGCGCCGCGGGCAAGTTTCCTTTGACGACTTTCAAGGTCAACGGCTTGCTGGACAGGCGGCGTCCATCCACGGTGGCGGTGATGGCGGGAATGGTGAAAGCGCCTTCGCGGGTGGGATGGACTGCCACCGAAACCGTATTCTTGACGGTCAGATGCGCGCCATCGAAGAAGGTTTGGTGATACGAGTTGAGGCTGCCGTATTGCAGGCCCGGCACGGGCGGCGGATTGAGGTCGCCTTGGAGCGAGCCGTTTTCCACCGACATGGTCAAGGTGGCGGATTCGCCCAGGCTGATGGTGTCGCGGTCCAGAGCGGCCTCGAATTTCGCCTGGGCCACGGCGGCGGCGGCGGCCAGCAGCCAGGCCGCCAGGAAGAGGCCGGCGGGGAGAATCCGGCGGCGGGCCGGCGTCCGCAGGGTCAGGGCGGGCCGGCGGTTCCCTATATTTGGCACTGAACGGTTCACAATAACCAAGACAGTCTAATAGTTGCTTGTGTTCACGCGGTGACGGGTGGTCTGGGAAAGGCAGGGCGGGCAGTCCTTTCCATGAACCGGAGGGCCTCCTCTCCCCGGCCCTCTCCTCCACAAGTCTGTGGAGGAGAGGGAGACGGGAGCAGGAGTGGGATTAAGATTAAGATTGGGATTAAGATTAAGATTGGGATTAAGATTAAGATTAGGATTAAGATTAAGATTAGGATTAAGATCATTCCTTTCGTGGAAAAAGGGGGAAAACATCGCCCAGTAGGTGGCCCGCGGCGATGGGCGGGGTTGGCGTCAGCAAATTGGGCTGCGCCCCGGCAAAGCCCAGTTGCCGCTGGAGTTTTTCGGCGGTGCCGGGGATGACGGGCCACAGCAGAACGCCCAGGGCGCGGCAAACTTCGGCCAGGGTGTAAAGTATATCATCGAGCTTGGCGGCCTGGGCCGGGTCCTTGGCCAGCTTGAAGGGGCTGGTTTGGTCAATGTATTGGTTGGCCCGGGTGATCAAGGCCGAGATGCAGAGCAAGGCCTCCTGCAAAAGATGGCCGCGATAACAGGCCACCACCCGCGCGCGGCATTGCGCCATCTCCGCCGCCATTTCATTGCTCCCGCGCGGCACCCGGCCGCGGCGATAGCGTTTGATCATGGAAAGGGAGCGGTTGACCAGGTTGCCCAGGCCGTTGGCCAGTTCGGCCTGATAGCGCGAGCGGAAACCGGCGTCGGTCCAATTCCCGTCCGGCCCGATGTCCAGTTCGCGGATGACATAATAGCGGAAAGCATCCAGGCCCCACTCCTCGATCACCGCCACCGGGTCCACCACGTTGCCCGTGCTTTTGCTCAGTTTTTCGCCGTCCTTCTGCCACCAGCCGTGGACCAGGATTTGTTTGGGCATCTCCAGGCCCATCGCTTTGAGCATGATCGGCCAGAAGACCGCGTGAAATTTCAAGATGTCCTTGCCGATGACCTGCACGTCGGCGGGCCACAACTGAATTGCGGATTGCGAAACGGAACAACAGTGGGAGGCACCGCACGCGGTGCTATTGTGGATTGCGGATTGGAGGGCCGCCGTCACGACCGGGTCGCCCAGGGCGGCGGGGATGCTGACATAATTGGTCAGGGCGTCGAACCAGACGTAAGTCACAAAAGCCGGATCAAAGGGGAGGGGAATTCCCCAGTTCAGCCGGGCGGCGGGCCGGCTGATGCACAGGTCCTCCAATTCGTTGTTCTTCAGAAACCCGAGGATTTCATTGCGGCGCGACTCCGGCACGATGAAGGCCGGATGGGCCTCGATATAATCAATCAGCCATTGCTGGTGCGGCCCCAGCTTGAAATAGTAATTCTCCTCTTCCAACTCGATGACCTTTCCATAAGCGGGATCGAACGAGCCGTCGGGGAGCCGGTCCTTCTCTGTCAAAAATGTTTCGGCGGTGGTCGAGTAAAAGCCCTTGTGGGTCTTTTTGTAAAACTGTCC
>JBEKUQ010000609.1:0-2751 GCA_049514835.1 Verrucomicrobiota bacterium
GAGACGTTCGCCCTGGTAGGTGAAGGCGAGGGTGGCGCCAGCCTGGCGCCAGGCCTGGGCGATGGCCAAGGCGATGGAACGTTTGTTGGCCACGCCGAACACCAGCCCGATTTTTCCGTCCAGTAATGACATAACTTATGAAATTGAGCGGCGGCGGCGCGACTTGTCAAGCTTCCGTCCTCTGGTAGCGCAGCCAGAACAGCCCGCCCAGGCCGCAGAACAACAACAGGCAGACGGCGAGCGTGCCGCTGGCAGGATGGGCGGGAAAGAGCAGGAGGGCGGCGGCCGCGATGGCCGGACCGGCGCAGTTGCCCGCGCCAATGGCCGATTCGTGGATGCCGCCGTGCTCGCCCTTGGTTTCGCCCACGTCCATGGAATAAAACAGGGAGGAATAATAAATCAACCCAATGGCCAAGCCCAAAACAGCCTGGGAAGTGACCAACACCCAAAGGCTCGTCGCCAGCAACATGGCGCCGAAACAGAGGATCATCACGGCATAAGCGGTGGCGAGAAAACGAAAACGGTAGTGCCAATGGGGCCAAAGCCAAAACAGGACAAAGGCCCCCGCGCGCGAAAAAAGCCAGATGGAGCAGACCACCGGGCCCAGCGTGTCACCGAGATGGAACTGGTTGGCCAGGGTGGGAATGGTGGCAATAATAGTATTGATGGCCAGGTAGGCGAATGGATTGGCCAGCCACCCCATTTTCAGAAAGGTGCGGGCCGGCACGGGCGAGCGGCGGGTTTCGGCGGAGGGGGCGGGAAGGGGACCGGGATCGTCCCGCGCCGCAGGCGGCTGGCGGTTGACCTGGCGCTCCAGCCAGAATGAAAAAATCATTTCCAGGCCAAGCAAAGCAGCCGGGACGAAAAACATGCTCTGACGGCCCCAGGCGTTCTGCATCGCTCCGCCGGTAAAATAGGCGAACGCGCTGGTGACGGCCCAGGTGAAGTTGTAGATGCCAACCAGCCCGCGCAAGCGGTCGCGCGTTTCCCCCTCGCTCATCAGCCCTTGCAGGGCCGGCCAGGTGAAGCACATGCCAATGGTGGCCACGACAATCAACGCCACGGCCGGCCACACCGCCGTCATCTGGCTGCCGAGGAGAAAGGCGGCGCCCATGATGGCCAGGCCCAGCCGCAAAGAAGCAAAGTAGCCGGTTTTCTGGGCAAAGCGCCCGGCGTAAAAAGCAAAAATGGCATAGACCAATCCGATCAACGAGGCCAATTCGAAGTTTTGCAACTGCCCGAAACCGAATTTCTCCACCGTGTAAAAATAAATGTAATAAAAGAAATAAGTTGTGGCCAGCGAGTTGGCGCCGGCGAGGGCAAAAACGCCGGTCTTCAATCGGGGAGAGGCGACGCCGCGGTGGGCCGGGCGCGATGAATGGGCGGCCGCGTTCATGGGTGGGATGGAAAGGCCGTGCCGATAATTGGGAAGGAAAACCGACTCATTTCCAGCGGCGCTCACAGAGCGCCGCTACATGTCGTAGAGGCCGCTGTCGTGCGAGTAAGCGCCGCCGGGGCCGCCGGGGCCGCCTTCTTCGCCGCCCATGAAGTCGCCCAGAACGTCGCCCATGTCCTGCTCGATTTTTTCCGGGTCTTCGCCGGCCTCCAGGCGCTTGATGGCGACATCAAATTCCTTGGGGACGGTGCCGGCGGGCATGAGGTCCTTCATTTTTTTCATCATGTGGGCCATGTGCCGCGGATTATTCTCGTCCAGGTGTTCCATGTCGCGTTCCATTTCGGCCATGGCGCGCATCAGGCGCGGGTCATCCATGTCGGGCATGGGCGGGCCGCCGGCGTCGGCGTCGGCGTCGGCGCTGCCGGCGGATGGCTCCTTGAGGCCGCGCGGATGGGCGAAGCCGCTGACCTGCCGGATCAATTTGCGGTGGCCGCACTTGGGGCAGGCGGGCTGACTGGCTGGCGCAACTTTCTTGGAAAGAAAGTTGAAAATCTTGCGGCATTTGGGGCAGGCGAATTCGTAAATGGGCATAAGGTAAATCTATATCGCGTGGCGCAGTTTCTCCAATTCCGCCCGCAACGGCAACCAGTATTCCTTGTCCCGTTGACGCTCGGCGGCTTCCTCTTCGTCCAGCGATTTTTCCAAGGCAGCGGCGTTGCCCGCCGCCGCATGGGCCAGCAACGGACGCGTCGCCATTAGCCGCCGGCAGAACGCGGCATTGGCGCGGGCGACTTCCATCAGGAGTTCCGGCGTGCGCAGTTCCCGCAGCCAGAAATCTATCTGCGCGGCGGACGGTTTCCCTCGATGCGAAAAATAATGCGCTTCCATCAGGCGGCGAATCATCGGCTAGTCCTTGTCGCCTTGGGTTTTTTTCGCCCGCACCAGGTCGGGCAGCGAGAGCAAATCGCATTCTGTCCCGTCGGGAAGCTGCAGGGTCGTGCGTCGCCGCCAAAGTCTGCCAAACGGCTCGACGCCGCGCATCTGGCCCATCACATCCACGCGCAGGCGCATGGCTTCCGGGTGCCGACAGCGGAAATGAACGGCGTGGCCGCGGCGAAGAAACTTCAATTCAAACGGCGGGACGGCGATCGGTTCCGCTTGCAGTTCCGCCAGCGCTTTTCGCAGGCGCGCGAGATTCGCGGCGGCGGCGAGGATGGCGAAGTCCGCGTCGCGGCTAAACTCGGCCGCGCCGTAAAACACGCAGGCCTGTCCGCCCACGAGCAGGGCGCGGACGCGGTGCGCGCGCATCGAAGAAAGGACTTTGCGTATCGGGTTCGGGATCAAGTGAGCCTCCG
>JBEKUQ010000610.1:0-2741 GCA_049514835.1 Verrucomicrobiota bacterium
GCCGGCCGCGGCGAGCAGGCCCGCGAAACCGCCGCCAAGGCCGACATGGCCTCCATCAAGGAAGCCCTCTCCATGTTCGAGGTGGACAACGGCTATTTCCCCAAAGGCCGCGACGGCCTCCAGGCCCTGATGGTCAAACCGCGCGAAGCCCAGAACTGGCGCGGCCCCTACCTGGAAAATAATCCCGTTGACCCCTGGAACCAGCCCTACGTCTATGAAAACCCGGGCCGCAAAAACCCCACCGGCTACGACCTCTACTCCAAGGGCAAGAGCGGACAAGGAGGCAACGATGCCATCTGGCCTCAATGATGCCGTCCTCCTCCATCCCACTTCGCCTTCGCCAGCGGGCCTCGCCGCCCTCTGGCCCGCGCGCCTTCACCCTCGTCGAGATGATCATCGTCCTCACCATCATGGTCATCGCCATCGGCATCGCCGCCCCCTCCTTCCACGCCTTCATGGCCGGCCGCAACGTGGACAACGAGGCCCAGCGTTTCTTGTCCTTGACCCGCTTCGGCTCCAGCCGCGCCATCGCCGAAGGCCTGCCTGTGGACTTGGGCATCAATCTCAAGCAGAACAGATACTGGCTCGCCGCCTGCGGCGGTTATACCGAATCCCACACCAATGTCGTCGCCTTTGTCCTCGACAAGGACGTCCAAATGATGGTCAACCCGGCTCCCGGCACCCTCACCACCCAATCCAACGTTTGGACCCCATCCGTCCTCTTTCGCGGCAGCGGCGTCCCCATCATCCGCTTCCAGCCCGACGGCTTTATCAGCGACACCAGCCCGCAGATCATCAAATTCCGCCAGCCCACCGGCTCGGACCCTGAAACCTGGATCGTGCAAAACGCCGACCATCGAAGATATGACCTTGAACCCGGCCATCCCAGAAAAGGGCGCTAATCGCCACCGGCGCGGCTTCACGCTCCTGGAAGTCCTGGTGGCGGCGCTCTTCATGATCGTCGTCATCCCGGTCGCCCTCAGCGGCATGCGCATCTCCACCATGGCTGGCGAATCCGGCCAGCGCAAGCTCGTCGCCACCCGCATCGCCACCAAGGTCATCAACGAGCTCCGCGCCGAAAACCTCCTCCTCAACGGCGCCCAGCGCGGCGTCGTCCAGGAAAACGGCGTCACCTACTCCTGGTCCGAGAAAACCGAGTTCTGGAACGCCGACCCGCTCAGTCAAATGTACACCGCCACCATCACCGTGGATTACTTCGTGGCCGGCCACCCTTGCAGCGTCCAACTCAGCACCCTCGTGCCCCCGGCGATCTGATGAAAACCGCCCTCCATTCCGTTGCCGCCCGCGCCGCCGCCGCCTTCACTCTGGTCGAACTGATCCTGGCCATCTCCATCATGTCCCTCATCCTCAGCGGCATGATCAGCGTCCTTTACATCTCCTACAACCTGCAGAAGCACGTCAACGATGCCCTGGATCAAACCCTCCCCGTCGAGCAAGCCCTCACCTCCATCCAGCACGATCTGGCCAACCTCGTCTGCAACAACGCCTCCACCAACGGCGGCCTCCTCATCGGCTCCTTCCAATCCATCAACCAGACCAACACCCTCCCCTTCCAGGTCGGCCCCGACTTCTACACCACCGACGGCGAACTCGACGGCCTGGTCCCTTGGGGCGATGTCGAAAAGATTGATTTCTTGCTCCAGCCCCCCATCAACCGCCTCAACGCCGGCAACGACCTGGTCCGCGCCGTCACCCGCAACCTCCTCCAGATCACCCAGCCCCCGCAGCCCGATGAGAAGCGCACCCTCTTGAGCGGCGTCCAAAACGTCCTCTTCACCTACTGGGACGGCACCTCCTGGGAACAAACCTGGGATTCCACCCAGCAAACCAATTTGCCTTACGCCATCAAAATGCAAATCATGATGGCCCCGCAGGGCCGCGCCACTCCCCTGACCTATGAACTGGTCATCCCGGTGGACGTTCAGATGAGCACCAACACCACCTCCCCGCTCCTATGAACCTTCACCCCGCCATTCCGGCCAGCCCAGGCGCCCCCCTTTGGAGTGCGGCGGCAGGGCGCGCACTTCGCCCCCGCCGCCCTTCCGGCTCCGTCCTCATCATTGTCATGTGGATTGCCTTCGGCGTCGTCGCTCTCGCCCTTTACTTCGCCCACTCCATGGAGCTGAACATGCGCGCCGCCGAAAACCAAATGGCCAGCGCCCAGGCCGACCAGGCCATCGAATCCGGCGCCATCTACGTCAGCAACATCCTCGTCCACCTCGCCCAGCCCAACATGCTCCCCCAGACCAACAACTACAAGACCGCCGCCGTCCACGTCGGCGACGCCATGTTCTGGATCATCGGCCGCGACACCAACGACATGGATTTTTCCCACCGCTCCCCGGACCCCGTCTTTTGCCTGGTGGACGAAGCCTCCAAGGTCAACCTCAACAACACCAATCTCAATACCAGTCCCGACACCACCACCAACATGCTGCAAAGCCTGCCCCAAATCACCCTCCCCATCCTTTCCTCCATGTACGACTGGTACACCTCCAACATCAACGCCACCATGAACGGCGCCAAGTCCTCCACCTACCAGGGCCTCAATCCTCCCTACCTTTGCAAGCAGACCAATTACGAAACCATTGACGAATTGCGCATGGTTTACAACATGAACATGGACCTCCTTTACGGCGAAGACGCCAACCTCAACGGCGCGCTGGACCCCAACGAAAACGACGGCCAGGTCCTGCCTCCCACCGACAACAGCGACGGCA
>JBEKUQ010000611.1:0-2740 GCA_049514835.1 Verrucomicrobiota bacterium
CAGCTCGAGCAGGGTGAAACCAGCCGAACTTGTCCGCCTATGGTCCCTCCGACGTGGGGCTACTGGCATAACAAATAACCAAAATGGGCTTTCTAAGTATCAATATGGCTTCTCTGACCCCTCTTGGCAACAAAAAAATAAAAAAAACTGTAACCTTTGTAACCTGCCCGCCTTTTTGGCCGGCAACGCAAGGCAGGGACGGCACTCCGCCACCCGTCACGGCAGGCGTGGGACAACCCTCCACCAGACCAACACGGAAACGTCACAAATCCTTCCACCCCCCCATTTTGAGGCTGGACGCGCCGCGGCGAGTCTCATTTTGGGACACAACCCCTGTATCACGGCTTGTTCTTTAATCTTTTGCAACATCTTTGGTACGAAGATGTTAGAAAGCAATTGATGCAGCGGACACGGTTGGCATGGAGATTGATGCAGAAAGGCAGTGTGAAGACATTTGCGGCATTATTGACCTTGGCAGCCGTCGCGGGGTGCAGCACCACAGCGCCCCTGCCGAAGGCAGAATCCCCGCGGTTGGCGGCGGTCCATGTCCCGGCGGCATTGAATTTGGAGAGCATTGTAATTCGGGCGGTGCATGGGCAGATGCAGTATTGGAACGGCAATTCCTGGGCGGGCCTTCGGCCCAACCTGGTGCTGAGCAATGGGGTGCAAATCCGCCCTGGCGCCGACTCCTGCGCTGATCTTTTTGGCGGGCCTTGCGCCAGCATGCGGTTGACGGCGGATCACAATCAGAACGTCAAGGCCTTCCTGGTTCATTGGGGCAGGCGCTCGCAGGCGGCTCCAACCGCGGGATCATCGGCCGGCGACGCCCTTTCCTCTTCGGCCCCTGCACCCTGCGCGCCGGCCTCGGCCCAGATTCCAGCGGGCGAGGCCCCGGCGCCTTCAGGGCCGGCTGAAGTGGCCATCGGGACGGACGGCAAGGTGAGGGTTATCGCCGGCGAATTGATGTTGATGGGGGACGGCAAAACGCATCTTTTGCGGGTTGGCCAGTGTTTCGATGCGATCACCGGTGAGGTGCATGGGGGAATTCGATCCAAGCCCGCTCTGACCTCCTTCATGTCCCGGACAGCCGGCCCGGCTGAGATCCTTTCCGCCCCGCGGGCGGTTCCTTTTTGATGGCGGGCTGGCAAACGCGCGGCGTGGCATCTCCTGGCTTGGCGAGTAATCCGGCCCGGTGGGCAGGCTTCCGTGGCGCCATCAGCACAACATCGGTTTGGCGCGTTTGACCAACTGCAAGCCGATGCCCCACGGATCGCGCAGCATCAGCAGTTCATCTCCGGCCGGGCTGGTGAAGCAATCCTCGGCCATGGTGGCGCCCGCCGCCAGCAACCGGTCGCGGTCCGCCCGGAGATTCTCCGAAACAAAGGCCAGATGAAACTGGGAAGGATGCCGGGACGAATAATCCGGCGCCGGCGCGATGGAGCCTTGATAGACTTCAAGCAGCACCGGGCCGGCCGCCAGAAAACGGACGAAGGCCGGCGTCCCGCCCGAGCGCGCGACCGTGCAGCGGAGATGTTTGACATACCAATCCGCCAGGGCCGGCGCGTCGGGAACCTGCAAGGCACAATGTTCAAGTCGCATGGCGGCATTCTGCCCCCCTTGCTTTTTCCCCGCCAGAACGAAGTTGTCCTGCATTCAGCAGCCCTCCGCGCCGCTGACGCAATTCTTCGGCGATGCCGTTTGCATCAAGCACCTGGCCGCCCTGAGCCAGAAACCGCTTGCGTAGTTTGAGCAGCCTCCGTCCGGCAGCCGTTTTGGGCCGCCAGACAGGGCTAGACCTGGGGTTTTGAGACGACTTCATTGTGCTTTCAAAGATTTCAACTCCGCCGCCGCGCTGGTGTATTCAGTGGAAATCTTTTTATCTGTGGCGATGGACTTTTGGAAATAATCCGTGGCCGTGGCCTTGTCGCCGGCCAAAAGGCGTTTTGAACCCGCGTAAAAATACGCTTGGCACAATTTGCTCGCCTCGGTCTTCTGGTCTGCATCTTTGGCGGCGGCCAGGAATTCCAACTCGCTCAGTTGACCGGTGAGAAAATGGCCGACTTTGGAAGCCCGGTCGTCGGGCTTTCCGGTCGTGCGACCGGCGAGATAGGTTTGTAACTCTGAGGTGGCGGCCTCCGTCTCGCCCAACCGGGCGCGAATCAGCCAAACCCGGAAACGGGGAAAATCAATGGAGGAATACAACTCAAGGACCTTGCGAAAATCAGCCAAAGCATTGGCGAAATCGTGCGCGTCATAACGGAGAGATCCTCGATTGTCTAATGCCCCGACATCTTTTGGATTTAGCTCGAGGGCTTTGTTGTAATCACCTAATGCGCCCGCTGCGTCGCCTTTTGCTTGCTTCGCCATGCCACGACCGGTATAGGCCCCCTCAGACCCCGGTTTGAGTTCGATGGTCTTGGTGTAGTCCGCGATGGCGCCGTCCAAGTCGCCCTTGTCCTCCTTCGCATTGCCTCGAGCGCCGTAGGCTTCTGCATAATTGGGTCTGAGTTCGATGGCCTTGGTGCAATCCGCAATGACACCGTCCAAATCGCCTTTGAATTCCTTCGCCTGACCGCGACAACCGTAGGCATCCGCATAATCGGGTTTGAGTTCGATGGCTTTCGTGTAGTCCCCAATGGCGCCGTCGAAGTCGCCTTTCGCTTGCTTCGCATCGCCACGACAACCATAGGCCCATGCATAACCGGGATCGAGTTCGATGGCTTTGGTGAAGTCCGCGATG
>JBEKUQ010000611.1:2756-4378 GCA_049514835.1 Verrucomicrobiota bacterium
CCACAATAGCCGGGGGTGGCCGTAGTCAGAAGCATGGCCAGGAACAAAAGGAGCCTAATGTTCCGGTTCATATTTCTTCAAGAGTCAATCCAACCAGTCCTCAAACCGAAGGCCGGGCACTTGGGCGAAATGAATCTCATTACGGGTTAGCAGAGTGAGGTCACGCGTTAGGACGATGCAGGCGATTTTCAAGTCCATTGAACCGATGCGAACACCCCCGCGACGGAGTTTCAAAAACAATTCGGCGGAGTCGCTGTCCCACGGAAGAATGACCCAGTTGGCGAAGGTTTCGATCTGTCGCTGGAGTTTCGCGTAGCCGATAATCTGGCGGTGCGGATTCTGATGCCGGCCCAGTTCGGCCAGCCAGCCGCGCAACAGTTCTTCGAGGGTCACGATGGTTACAACCTTGGCCGAGCGGCTTGTTTCGAGCCGCTTGGCAAGACGCCGGCCGGCGGCTGAGTCGCGCTCCAACTCGGACAAGTGGTCTGTATCAAGAACCAGCAATTTCTTTTTCGTGGGTTTGCAGTTCGCGATACTTCCGTCCGAGTCGAACGGCTTCCTCGAAGTCGGCGTCATTGCGAAACACGCCGATGCTTCGGCGCCAGTCCTTCTTGCGGTTCGACCGGATCGGCGGAGCCCCCAACTTCGCAACCTTCCTCTCCAACTCTTTCACGCGTTCTTCAAGCGTCTGCGAAATCATGGGTACAGAATCCACCCATCTTTGGACTCCCGCAAGGAAATTCGCGAGGTCTGACAAGGCCGAGACTTGAAAAAGCTCACTTCTGCCCTTTCCAGAATTTCAACTCCGTCGCCGCGCTGGCGTATTCAATGAAGTCCTTTCTGTCGGTGGCGATGGTTTTTTGAAAATAATCCTTGGCCGCGGCCTGGTCGCCGGCGAAAAGGCGCTTTGAACCCGCGTAATAATACGCCTCGCATAATTGCCGCCGCTGTCGAAAGCGGGAGCAAGCTCCCGCACTCCAAAACCGGCCGGGTGACCGACGATGATACTGTTGCGTTCTTTGACTGCGAAAGCCAGGTTGGCGCGCTTGACGGCGCGAACGGTTTCCTGTTTCTTTGCCAACATGAGCAATGCAGCCAGAGCCGGGTTTCTCCTCGCTTTCGTTTGGGCCGGCTGGGCCGGCGCGGCCGACTGGCCCCAGTTTCGCGGTCCCGATGCCGGCGGTGTTGCCGCGGGCGCGCCGACGCCCATCCACTGGAACATCGAGAAAGGCGAGAATGTCCGCTGGCACACGGCGATTCCCGGCTTGGCGCATTCCTCGCCCATTGTTTGGGGCAATGTGGTTTACGTCACCACGGCGGTTGGCCGCAGCGAACAGGATCTGAAAGTGGGGCTTTATGGCGACATCACCCCGGCGGACGATCAGGAATCGCATCAGTGGCGCTTGCTGGCATTGGAGAAGGAGACGGGCCGGATAGTCTGGGACAAACTGGGCTGCGAAGGCATTCCACGGGGCAAACGCCATCCCAAATCAACCCATTGCAACTCCACGCCTGCGACCGACGGGCAACGGATCGCGGCCATCTTTGGCTCGGAAGGGCTGTTCTGCTTTGATCGCGATGGCAAGCTGATCTGGAAGAAGGACCTCGGCCCGATGAAGTCC
>JBEKUQ010000612.1:0-2740 GCA_049514835.1 Verrucomicrobiota bacterium
GGGGTAAAGTTTGGTGGCGCGAATGTCGCCGGTGAACTTCAAGGTTGGATTGGCCAGGACCGGTTCCTTGATTTTGGCGAAGAAGCTGGAAACCTTCACTTCAATGTCCTCCTCGGGCAGGACATATTGGCTGGAGCCGCGCGATTGTTCGGTGAGCTTGTCCAGCAGATGGGTGTTGACATCAGTGCCGATGCCGAAACAGAAAATCCGCGTGCGGCCGGGGTCGTTTTGCTTGACGTTGGAGAGGATCTGGTCTTCGTCGGTGACGCCGATGGTGGGCATGCCATCGGTGAGAAAAATGATGACGAAGGGGCGGGCGCTGTCGGCCGGGCGCAAGGAGAGGGCCTTGTGCAAGGCATCGTCAATGGCGGTGGCGCCGTTGGCCTTGAGGTCCTTGATGAAATCATCGGCCTTGGCGCGGTTGGCCGGGGAGGCGTTGACCAATTGGTCAAAGAGCGGCTCGACTTCGGTGGAGAAGCGGACGAGTTCAAAATGGTCGCCGTCGTTGAGGTTTTCGACGCAAAAGTCGAGGGCCTTTTTGGCCTGGGTGATTTTCTTGCCGGACATGGAGCCGGAGGTGTCGAGCACAAAAACAACGTCTTTGAGCACGACCTGGCGGTCCTTGGCATCCATGCCGGGCGAGGCCAGGAGGAGGAAATAGCCGTCTTCGCCGGGCAATTTATAGGTGAGGAGGTTGAGGCCGACTTCATCCTTCTCGGGCGCGAAGTAGAGTGTGAAATCGGTGTCGGGCTGGACGTCGGCGGCCTCGTAGCCGATGGTGGCCTTGTTGGGACCGTCGCGCTTGATTTCCACGGCGTGGCTGGGGGAATAGATGGTTTTGAGGGAGTTTTTGGTCTGCAATTGCACCTTGATGCTGACGTTTTTGATCGGCTTGGCGGAAAACTTTTCGGTGTTGAGCGGATAGGAATAGCTGACCAGGCCGGCGTCGGAGGGGAGCACCTCGGAGTAGGAAAGGGTGATGCGCTTGTGGCTGTTCGGCTCGATGGGGAAGACGCGGACTTTGAAAACATCGCGGCCGGCGTATTCGAGCAGGGCGGGGTCTTTAAGTTTGCGCACAATGTCCTCGTAAATGGCGCGGGCCTTGTCGGCGGAGAGCAGTTCGGCCTGGACCTGCTGGCCGGCGATTTCCATGGTGAACTTGTCAATCTGGCCGCCTTTGGGGATGGGAAAAAGGTAGGTGCCTTCGAGGCGCTGCGGGTTGGGATTGTAGAAGTCCTGGTCAACGGAAGTGGTGGCGATCTGGCCGTCAATCTTGACGTTGACGTGGTGGTAGGTGACTTCGAGGGGCGCATAGACGCGGGGCGGGATGGGGCCGGGATGGGGCAGGCGCACCCAATGCGCTTCGTCAATGATAATGAGGCCGTCGGCCAGCAAGGAGGTGGCGGAGGAGAGGAGAACCACGAACAGCGGGAGCAAGAAAAATCGTTTCATAATTGGTTAGACGGGGTGGGGGCGAAAATACTCCCGATTTTTTAGCTTGATGGGGCTGGAATGGGACTGATGGGACTGATGGGGTTTTGGGGTGGACACGAGGACTGTGGCATGGGGAGGCGTTCGCGGTTGAGAAGCGATGCTCGAGGTTTTCGGACATCGCGATTGAGAATTGGTCATTGGTCATCGGAAGATACTTGGCGCGAGGCTCGCTGGGAGCGCGGAGGGCGGCGTCGCGATTTCCCTGGCAGCCGGGTCCATGAAGATGGTTTATGGGCCGCCCACGGTTTCGTGGTTTCGCCGGAGGTTCGAGTCGGGCTCTGCTCGTTCTGCCGTGCGGCGCGGGCGCACCGGGCAGGGCAAGAAACGAGAACGATTTGACAATCCCTGTGGAGCCGTTGCCCGCGCGGCACGGCAAACTGCCGTCTTCTAAAAGTGCCCGGCATCTGATCACAAAACGAACCTAACCATGCGTATGAAATCTGTTTGTTCTTCACTGGCCGTGTTGCTCGCGTTGGCGCCGTGGTGGTTGCGCGCCGCAACGTTCACCACCGACACCACCATCAACTCAGGCGACGCCGCTTACGACGGACAGGATATTGTCGTGAGCGGTTGCACGCTGACGGTGAACGGGCTGCATTCGTTTAACAGCCTGCAAATCATTTCTGCCGGCATCCTGACGCACACGGCGGCGGCGAACGGGCAGCCGGCCAACAAGGTCAATCTCACCATTGCGCACGATGTGCTGGTGGACAGGACGAGCCGGATTGACGTGAGCATCAAAGGCTACAACGCGGTCTATCCCGGTCCGGGGGCCGGCGCCACGGGGACCAGCGGCGGGGATTACGGGAGCGGTGGCGGTTACGGCGGATTTGGCGGCGATAGCACCGCCGGGGCCAAAGGGGGTGGCGCTTATGGTTCAGTCATGCAACCGGTGGATTGGGGCAGCGCCGGTGGTTCATGCCCTTCGCACACGGGGTTGGGCGGGACGGGCGGCGGCGCGGTCAGCCTGACGGTGGCGGGGACTCTGACCGTGAATGGCCAGATATTGGCCAACGGAGGCGGCGATGATCCGGTTGGCAGCGATAAGGAAATCGGCGGTGGCGCCGGCGGGAGCATCTGGCTGACGGTGGGAAATCTGGCGGGCGCGGGCTTGCTGGCGGCCAACGGCGGGGCGGGGGATGGCGACGACGACAGCGGCGGCGGCGGCGGTGGGCGCATCGCCCTCTATTACGGGACGTATAATTTCAACGGAACCATCGCGGCGACGAGCACGGCTTGCTCAATT
>JBEKUQ010000613.1:0-2732 GCA_049514835.1 Verrucomicrobiota bacterium
CATCCCGTGAGCGACATAGGCGACTACCTGGAAACACAGTTTTCATTGGAAGGCAAAGCGGCGCTGCTGACCGGCGGAGCGGGAGGGATCGGACGGGCGCTGGCTTTGGCGCTCTGTTCGGCGGGGGCGACGACGGCCGTGTGCGATCTGAATGTGGGGCAGGCCGAAGAGGTGGCGGCGGAGCTTGGGGCCAAGGGTTTCAAGGCCCGGGCGTTTGCGCTGGACCTCACCAAGGTCGAATCCATACGCCAGTGTGCCGATGCCGTGGCCGGGGCCTTTGGAAAGACTGACCTCCTGATCAACTGCGGAGGCATCAACAAGCGCGAGGGATTCCTGGACGTGGAGGAGAAGACTTACGACCTGATAATGGACGTGAATTTGAAGGGGACGTTTTTCATGACTCAGGCGGTCGTGCCGCACATGATCCAGGCCGGGGGAGGGAAGATCGTCAATCTCAGTTCGCACAATGCGCAGGGGATGCTGGGGGGCGTATCGGTGTACGGGGCGAGCAAGAGCGGGGTGTCGGCCTTGACGCGCTCGATGGCGATTGAATGGGCGCGGTTCAACATCCAGGCCAACGCGGTGGCGCCGGGGCATATTTTGACGCCGCTGACGCAGGTGACATGGGACCACCCAACGCGATCGGCCTATCTGCGGGATCGGATTGCGATGCGGCGGCCGGGAACGCCGGAAGAGGTGGCGGGCATGGTGTTGATGCTCTGTGCGCCGGTCTCCAGTTACATGACAGGACAGACCTATCACTTGGATGGGGGCTGCCTGGCGGGCGGCACACCGTGGGATTTCGACACAAAATATGGCGCCGCCGGTCCGGCGGTCACGGCTGGCGCAGCTCCTGTTGCCGTTGTCGCCGGCGGCGGGAAGGACCCCCCGGCGGGCCGGGCGCCGTCCGGGAACGTCCCGGCAAAGAAACCGCGGCGCCAAGCAGAATAGAAAATATGATTGACGAAGAGAGACTTTGGAAAATCCGCCACTTGGCGGCCCGGATGCGCCGGGACATCATCCTGATGGTGGGGGTGGGCCAGCCGGGGCACATCGGCGGCTCCTGCTCGTCCGCGGAAATTGTGGCGGTGCTTTACGGCTGGAAGATGAAGCACGACCCGAAGAACCCCAAGTGGGAGGGGCGGGACCGTTTTCTCATGAGCAAGGGGCACGCGGCGATCATCCAATATGCCGCGCTGGCGGAGCTGGGATATTTCCCGACATCCCATTTGCCGACGCTCAAGAAGCTCGGTTCGATGCTGCAGGGGCACCCGGATATCCACAAGACGCCGGGCATCGAGGCCAACACCGGCTCGCTGGGCCAGGGGTTGTCCATCTCCATCGGCATGGCCCTGGCCTTGCGGCTGGACAAGAAGCCAAACCGTGTTTACTGCGTCCTGGGCGACGGTGAACTGGCCGAGGGGCAGGTGTGGGAAGCGACGATGTTCGCCGCGGCCAGGAAGCTCGACAACCTGGTGGCCATCGTGGACCAGAACGGCCTGCAGGCCATGGGGGCGGTGGTGGACCGGATGAACAGCAACCCGCTGCCGGACAAGTGGCGGGCGTTTGGCTGGCATGTGGCCGAGATTGACGGGCACAACGTGGAGGAGATCGTCGCGGCCTTGGAGGAGGCGGAAAGGACCAAGGGCCGGCCGACGGCGATTATCGCCCACACCGTCAAGGGCAAGGGATTCTCTTTCGCGGAAAACAACGTCGCCTTCCACAACGGGGCGATGAGCCAGGCGCAGTACGACCTGGGCCTGAAAGAAGCGGATGCGGTGCTGGCGGGATTCCAGCCGGCCCTGGCGATGGAGGCGCATTAACATGGCGACATACAGCAATCAGCGCACGGCCTACGGCGAGGCCCTGGTAGAATTGGGCAGGGCGGATGAGCGGGTCGTCGCCCTGGACGCCGATCTATGCAAATCGACCATGGCCGTCCTTTTCCAGGATACGTTCCCGGACCGATATTTCGAGATGGGGATCGCCGAGGCCAACATGATGTCCACGGCGGCGGGGCTGGCGGTCAGCGGCAAGATCGCCTTTGCCAGCAGTTTCGCGGTCTTCGCGACTGGCCGGGCCTACGACCAGATTCGCCAGACGATTTCCATCGGCAAGTTGAATGTCAAGATCTGCGGCTCGTCGTGCGGACTTTCCGATTACGGAGATGGCTCGACGCACCAGGCGATTGAAGACGTGGCGATCATGTGCGCCATACCGAACATGACGGTGCTGACGCCCGCGGACGCGGCGGAGACGCGCCTGGCGGTGCGGACCGCGGCGGCGATCCAGGGGCCGGTTTATATTCGCGTCAACCGCAACCCGGTGCTGGACCTCCCGGGCCAGGATGACACTTTCCAACTGGGGGGCTACCGCATTGTGCGGCAGGGCAGCGATGTGCTGCTCCTGGCCCACGGCGTGATGGTGGAGAAGGCCTTGTCCGCCGCGACGTTGCTGGAAAAGGAGGGCATCATTGCCAAGGTGGCGAGCGTCGGGACCATGAAGCCGTTCAACTACCTGGGTGCCGTGGAGCTGGCCCGGGGCATGAAAGGGGTGGTTACGGTCGAGGAACACAGTTACATCGGCGGGCTGGCGGCGGCCATGGCCTTCGCCTTGCGCCGCAGTTCCGTGCCGATGGACTTTGTGGCGATGAACGACACTTTCGGCGAGTCCGCGCATAAGCCCGAGGACCTCCAGACGGCCTTCGGCCTGACGGCGGAAAACATCGCCGG
>JBEKUQ010000614.1:0-2732 GCA_049514835.1 Verrucomicrobiota bacterium
AAGGCCACGTTGCCGAGCAAGGCCATTTCCGTGAAAGGGCCGGAAACGTCGAAATTCGAGCAAGGCGCGGTGCCGCCTTTGCAGGCCTGGATGAAATCCAGGTGGGGACTCTCCTTCGGCACGCGCGGGATGGTCTGCGCCGGCCACTTGTATCCGACCATCCTCGACTCCGGCAGAAAATGCAGATTCTCGCCGTAGGTCCCGGCGACGAGCTTTCCATTGTCGCCAATCAGCAGCGCCCCGTTGTCCTCCAGTTCCTGCCCCGCCTCCAATTCCGCCGGCTTGGGCGGTTTCTGGCCGCCGTCATACCACGTCAGGCTGCAAGGCGGCATGTCGCCCCGCGCGGGAAATTCAAATTTTATGACGGAGGCCCAGGGCGCCATTTCCGGCATGAGCTTGGAAGACTTCACCAAATCCACCGTGGCCGGCGCGCCCAGTTTCAAGGCCCAATACGGACCGTCCATGATATGGCAGGCCATGTCGCCGATGGCGCCGCAGCCAAAATCCCACCAACCGCGCCAGACATGAGGGCAATAGACCGCCACGCTCTTGTCTTCCGGCCAACCGGCCACATAAGGACGCGGCGGCGCCGGGCCAAGCCACAAACTCCAGTCTAAATTGGCCGGGACGGGATCCGAACCCGGCGGTCGCTCATGGCCCTGCACCCAGCCCGGGCCGCCTTCCACATGGACGGGCCGGTCCGTCCAACAATGCACCTCGCGCACCGCTCCAATGGCCCCCGCCGCGATCAGTTCACAAAGACGCCGGTTGCCATCCCCGCAATGCCCCTGGTTGCCCATTTGCGTGACCACCCCGTACTTGCGCGCCGCCAGCATCAATTGGCGCGTTTCCCAGACGGAGTGTGTGAGCGGCTTCTCGCAATAAACATGCCTGCCCAGCGCCATGGCCATCATCGCCGCCGGGCCGTGTTGGTGATCCGGTATCGTCACGCTCACCGCGTCCAGCGTCTTCTCCTTGTCCAGCATCTCCCGGTAATCCTTGTAACGCTTGGCTCCCGGCAAATTCCTGGCCATGGCCATCATAAAATTGTCGTCCACGTCGCACAACGCCACGATGTTCTCCTGCGGCGCCCCTTTCTGATCCAGATTCGCCAGCCCCGCCACGTCCTGCACTCCCCGCCACCCTCCCACCCCGATGCAGCCGATGTTCAGTTTCTCATTGGCCGATTTCAACTTGACACCGGCGTCGGCGGGTGTCAGCCGCGTGGCCAGCGCCCCCGCCGCCAGCGCCGAGGAATAAATAAAACGCCGCCGGTTGAGGCGGAGAGTTGTCACCGTGGTTCGGACGGTGGCGAAGGGAGATGGATCCATGGAATTTCGTTTAGACATATCAACCCTTACCTACGCCGCTTTGGCCAAGCCATCAAGCCCGGATTTCTTTCTGCCGTCACTTCAGCTTGTCCGCCGTGGCCCGCGCCCAATCGCGCAGTTGCTTCCTCTGCTCCTGCGTCAACCGCGCCGCCGGATGAATCCAGGTGTAACTCGGCAACGGCATGGAGGCGTCCTCCACCCGGCGGCTGATCTTGGCCCAACGTTTGCCCGCCTTGTAAGGGTCGTCGTGCGGCCACTCCGAAAAACTCATCGCCTCGCGCCCGTCGTTCACGTGCCCGGTCACAAACCAGGAAACCGGGGCGACATGGCTGTACCACGGCCATTTCGTGGCGTAGGAATGACAATCATAACAGGCGTTGTGCAGCAGCGCCGCGATCTCTGCCGGCGGCGCGTTTCGCGCCATCAAATCACCTCCCGCCGCCACGGGTGGATTGGTCAGCGCGGGATTAAAGAACTGCAACACCACCGCCGTGGCCAAGCCGCCGCCCATCATCCATCTCACCGGCTTCTTCATAAAACAATCCGTCCCACCCGCTCATTGATCTGCCTAAGAGTGATAACTTGGATGCGAGCAAAAGTAAAGTCCGTCAAATCCCTGGGCCAGGGCGGGCGCATCCGAATCTTGATGGATTTCTGATGCGGGCCGCGAGGCGCGGCCCGCGGCAGGCGAGGGCGCGCGCGCTCCCCGGCAAATGAAGTTCCGCCGGCGGGACGCCGGCGGAGGCGACCGGGAAGGTCGCGCTCCAGAGGAAGGGTGGGCAGATTTTGCCCAGCGGCACGTGCACGGGGTGAATTGTCACCTTATGGAACACCATGACCGGCAATTTGCACCTTGAAATGGACTTATTTCCCCTGCTTTAAGGGGTATTTCCCCGGCTTTGGGAATCTTCGGCGGTTGGCACGGTTTCTGATGTGAAGTGATCCTATGAAAAGCATACTGGTGATTGATGACAACGAAAGCATCAGGTGCATCGTCACGGCCGTGCTGTCAAATTTCGGCTTTGTCGTGCGCGAAGCCACCAGCGGCGAGTCGGCCATCCAAATGGTGCTGGCCGAGAAGCCCGACTTGATTATCAGCGACGTGCGCATGCCGGGCATGGACGGCCATCACCTGTTGAGCGCCATCCGCGAGTTGCAATCCACCGCCACCATCCCCTTTATTTTGATGACCGGCTCCGCCAGCCACGATGATTTCCGCCGCGGCATGATCAGCGGGGCCGATGATTACCTGCAAAAGCCTTTCACCCCGGACGAATTGATAGAGGCTGTCTTGTCGCGCTTGATCCGCCAGACGGATTTGGAGATCGAAGCCTATAACCGCGCCCGTCAGTTCCGCGCCCCCGCCTCCGATCCTCTCCCCGGCCAAAGCGCCCTCCCGGC
>JBEKUQ010000615.1:0-2727 GCA_049514835.1 Verrucomicrobiota bacterium
CCTTTGCCGCACAGATGCCGCACCTTGGATAAAATCCAGACTGTCTTATCACCAAAACGACCGGACCGTGATTCCAAACAACATGGCAACGCAACCGATTCTGGAGACGACGGAGACGGACCTGCCCGGACCGGCGTTCAATCGGATGGTCCTTGAATCACCCCGGCGCTTGGTGATGCCGATCGCCGTTTACCCCGCGCTCGCACTTACGGGAGGAACCGTCCGCGATGTCGTTAACCACCCGCGGGCGCAATTTGACACCCAAGCCGCTCTGCATGAACGATTCCAAACGCCGGTGGTGATGACGGCCATGGATTTGAGTGCGGAGGCGGAGGCCTTCGGCGCCACCATCCGCATGTCCGAAACGGAAATTCCCTCGGTCACGGGCCGCCTGGTCACAGGCCGCAAGGAAGTTGATCGGCTGGCCATTCCGATGCCGGGTGCGGCTCGCACGTCCGTTTATCTGCAAACCGTCCGGATGTTGAGCAGCTTCCGGGAGAAACCTCACCCTTTGGTGCTGGCGGGCTGCATTGGACCATTTACGCTGGCGGCGAGGCTGGCCGGGGTGAGCGAGACACTGGAAATGACAATCAGCGAGCCGGCGTTCGTGCATCAACTGTTGGAAAAATGCGCCGTCTTTCTGACCAGTTACCTGCGAGCCTTTGCACGGGCGGGGGCGGATGGTGTCATTATGGCAGAACCGATGGCAGGGCTGCTTTCCCCGGCGGCTCTGGCGGAATTCTCATCGGCCTACATCAAGCCGATGGGTCAAGCCATGGCCGACGGACAATTCGGAATCATCCTGCACAACTGCGGCGCCACCCTTCGCCATCTCCCGGCGATTTTGGCGACGGACTTGAAGTGTTTCCACTTCGGCGCGCCGATGAACTTGGCCTCCGCCTTGGAGCAGGTGCCGGCGGAGGTGGTCTTGTGCGGCAATCTCGACCCCAGCGCGGTCTTCGTGCAACTGCCTCCCACTGAGATAACGTCGCGTGCCACCGCTCTGCTCGAAGAGACGGCGACCCACCGCAACTTTGTCTTATCCTCCGGCTGCGACCTTCCACCCGGCACCCGCCTTTCCAGTGTGGAGGCGCTTTACGCGGCGGCCCGCATGTTCAATGAGAAAAGGGTCAAACCTTGACTCCCGGTCCGTTCCGTCAATCACCTGCCGCTCGTTAGAGGCGTCGCTTCAGATGCCGCGCCTGCACGCAACCAAACAATCACCCTGCAAACAATAATCCCCCGCTGCGACCAGCCATTCCGCCCTCCACAGCTTACTTCAAGGTAACGTCCCACACTCTGGAGAACCGGGCGGTGGCGCCTTCCGCCCCTGTCACCGTGAGCACGACGGTATAAGCCCCGGCGGCTTGGTAGGTATGCATGGGGTTTTGCTCGGCGGACGTTTGGCTGTCGCCGAACTCCCACTTCCAGGAGGCCACCTTGCCGATGGATTGATCCTTGAACGCCACCAGCCGCCGGTCCATGTCCACAATTTGAAACGTCCATTTGGCCTCCAGCTCCTTGAGAAACTGCCCTTCCAGCGGCATGAGCTTGAACTGGCACAGGTAATCGGCGTTGCCAAAAAACGTGTGATGGCGCGAGAGGTTCCAAAATCCGTTGTTCCCCGGCGAATGGGGGTCAATGTAATCTATCACCGCCCAGGCAAGGCCGATGATTTTATTCTCCGTCAGCACGGATTCGACGGCGCGTTTGGGGTCGCTCCCGGCGTAATCGAAGGGGGTGATCCAAAATTCCAAAACCAGATGGCCCGCCTGGCCGGGCCGGAAGTTATAGGCGCAGGCGTGGTTGGCATAGGGCAGATCCTTGGCCCATTGCTGGGGGCCCCAGAACATGCACCAATCCTTGCCCTCCGCCGGGGTGAAGATGTGGTAGTTTTGCGCATGGGCGTTTTGCAGCGCCATATAGGTCTCCCAGCGCCCGCCCAGGAGGTCGCGATTGGTCTCAAATTCCTGCTCCAACGGGCCGCCGGACAGGTCGCCATTCACCACTATCTCGAAAATGTCGTTGTGCAAATCCGGCCGGGAAAAATCCCATATATCTTTGTCCGCCTCGTAAAGAAAGTACAGCCGGTTGAGTCCCTTCACCCAGCCCACTCGGACCCGCACTTTGAGGTGGTTCGGGTCATTGGTGTGGTGATGCTGGTCGTCCACCAATTGGTCCGAGCCAATGACGTAAGTCTCCGGCACCATGTCCCAATCATTGGTCTTGCCGTCTATGGTGGGAATCAGGTTCGGGGGGAATTGGAAAACTTTGAAGATCTCATTCGTGCGGTCCAGGCCCGAGGCGGAATGGGGGACAAGAAACAGGGCGGCGAGCAGCGGAATTTTCTTTAGCGCATTCATGAATTCAGAGGGCTTAGGGGCGGGCGGCCTGGATTCTTTCGGCGGGTGGCGCCACGCGACCGGTGTTGTTGTTCTGTTCATCGCGGCGATGATGGGACCAGATTAGCGCCGGACCCATCCCGCAATCAACTCATCCGTGAAAAGCGTATTCCAGCGCTCGGAGTCTGCTCCCAGGAAGTTCGGGCTTTGCCCGGGCCTGCGGAGCCAAAGAAAACACGCCTGCCGGGCGCCCACTCGTCCCGCTTCGCCGGCCGCTTCGCTTTCATGCCGCCAGGGCGTCGCTCACAATTCGCTGCGCTTCCTCCAGCACCCGCCGCAGATGTTCCGCTCCCCGGAAGCTCTCCGCATAAATCTTGTAAATGTT
>JBEKUQ010000616.1:0-2725 GCA_049514835.1 Verrucomicrobiota bacterium
AACCGTCGCCCATTATGATTGACGCAAGCCCATGAATTCCGCCGCCTATTTCTGCATCGGGCTGGCCGTCGGCGCGGTCCTGTTCTGGTTCGCCGGCTTCTTTTATGGCCGGCGCCAGTCTTTGCCGGCGGACAACCGCCTCGAGGAAGAGTTGCGCCAGCAAGTGCGCCAGCGGGAACAGGAACTCAGCGACGCCCGCCAGCAGCTCAACCAGGCCGGCGCGGCCACCGCCGCCACCGAGGCCAAGCGCGAGGCCGCCGAGCGCCTCCTCGCTGAAAGCCGCGAGGTCTATGCCCAAAACCTCCGCGCGGCCAAGGAGGCCCAGGACAAGGCCCTGCAAGATTTGCGCGAGGCCTTCAAAGCCCTCAGCGCCGACGCCCTCAAGCAATCCGCGCCGCAGTTCCTGCAACTGGCCAACGAGACGCTGGCCAAATTCCAGGAAACCGCCAAAGGCGACCTCGCCCGCCGCCAGGAGGCCATCGCCACCCTGGTCCAGCCTTTGAAGGAACAGTTGGAAACCTACCAGAAACGCCTCCAGCAAAGCGAAACCGCCCAGGCCGCCACACTGGGCGAAGTCAAGAAACAGATCGAAGGCCTGGCCCAAAACAGCCAGGCCCTTTCCAGCGAAACCCTGCAATTGCGCCGCGTCCTCAGTTCCAACCAGGCCCGCGGGCGCTGGGGCGAGGAAACCCTCCGGCGCGTCGTGGAGGCCGCCGGCATGAGCGCCCATTGCGATTTCAGCGAGCAAACCCTGTCGGGCGACAGCAAGCCGGACCTGACGGTGCATCTGCCCGGCGACCGCATAATAATTGTTGACTCAAAGGTGCCCGACCTCGATTTTCTCAACGCCATTGACGCCGCCGATCCCGTCCAGCGCGGCGAGGCCCTGGCCGCCCACGCCGCCAAGTTGAAAAACACCATCCGGGACCTGGCCGGGCGCGATTACCCGCGCCAGTTTCCCAACGCCCTGGATTACGTCGTTTTGTTTTTGCCCGCCGAATCCCTCTTCAGCGCCGCCCTGGAGGGCGACCACGATCTGATCGTCTGGGCCGCCCAGCGCCGGATCATGCTCGCCACGCCCGCCTCCCTGATCGGCCTGTTGCGGGCCGTCAGCGTGAGCTGGCAGCAGCACGCCCAGAGCGAAAACGCCCGCGAGATCGCGGCCGCCGCCCAGGAGCTTTTCGCCCGCGTTGTCAAGCTGATGGAACATTTCGAGCGCATCCGCGCCGGCCTGGAAAAGGCCAACGCCGCCTACAACGACGCGGTGGGAAGTTATGAGCGCATGGTGCGCCCCAGCGGCGAGCGCCTGTTGAAGCTGGGCGGCAACGCCGCCGCCAGGCCGCTCGCCGACATTCCGCCCCTGGATGCGACCCTCCGCTTGCCCCCGCCCGCATGAAATGTTCGACCGCAATTCAGCAACGGCAGGGGCGTCGCGCTGCCACGCCCGGACGGCGCAACGCGCCGTCGCCAGCCGGGAAGACGAACAATTCTCTCGTACGCGCGAAGTTTTCGCCCCCGCATTTTAGTCTTGAACTCGCCGCCGCCGGTCCCTACCCTCTGCCTGTAAATACTGGTGACACACCCCGATTTTACATTTCGGGGATTTTTATTGTCGCGGCGCCGGGGGCCCTGGTCGCTGGCCCGGCGCACTGAAGGAAATTATGGCAAATACCATTCTCGTGGGCGCCCAATGGGGCGATGAGGGCAAAGGCAAGATCATTGACGTGCTGACCGAGGCGGCGGAAATCGTCGTCCGCACCCAGGGCGGCAACAACGCCGGCCACACCGTCTTCATCGGCAAAAAGAAATACGTCCTCCACCTCGTTCCCTCCGGCATCCTGCGCCGCGGCAAAATATGCGTCATCGGCAATGGCGTCGTGGTGGACCCGGTCAGCCTGGTGGACGAAATTGACCACTTGGAGCGGTTGGGCGTGCGCGTCAAGAATCTGTGCGTCAGCGAGTCCTGTCATCTCGTCCTGCCCTATCATCGCGAACTGGATTCCCAGCGCGAGACGCTCAAGGGCAAGAACAAAATCGGCACGACCAAACGCGGCATCGGCCCCGCCTACGGCGACAAGGCGGCCCGCACCGGGCTGCGCATGATTGACCTCATCAACCCCGCCCGCTTCCAGGCCCTGCTCCGCTGCAAAATCAAGGAAAACAACGAAATCCTCCGCGCCTTCGGCGCCAAACCCCTTTCCTTCCCCAAGGTCCTCGCCCAATACCGCGCCGCCGGCGACCGGCTCAAACCGTTTGTCACAAATACAGTGGTCCTCTTGCACGAGGCCACCCGCCGCAACGCCGAAATCCTTTTCGAGGGCGCGCAGGGAACCTTCCTGGACATTGACCACGGCACCTATCCGTTCGTCACCTCCTCCAACACCACCGCCGGCGGCGCCTGCACCGGCTCCGGCGTCGCGCCCCACCGCATGGAACGAGTCGTCGGCGTGATGAAGGCCTACACCACCCGCGTCGGCGAAGGCCCGCTCCCCACCGAGTCCGCCGAGATCGCCGATTTGCTCCACGGCATGGGCCGGGAATTCGGCGCCACCACCGGGCGCGCCCGGCGCTGCGGCTGGTTCGACGCCGTGGCCACCCATTACGCCGCCATTATCAATGGCATTGACGAAATCGCGGTGACCAACCTCGACGGCTTGGACACCGTGGAAACGATCAAGGTCTGCATCGCCTATCGCGCCGGTTCCGCCCGGCTGGATTACATGCC
>JBEKUQ010000617.1:0-2720 GCA_049514835.1 Verrucomicrobiota bacterium
GCTGTAGGGACAATAGGCAAAGGCCTGCTTGAAGGCGAATTCGGCCTCCCTGAGCAGCCATTTTTTCTCGACGAGATTGGTGCAATTGTCGGCGCGCCACTGGTAAATGCTGGCGCCGATGGCCGAGCGCAGCTTGGAAAAGCCCTTCTGCGCGTCATCGTCGCGGATGAATTTGGGATCGCCCTTGAACCCGGCGTAATTGTGCTGGAGATAAACGCGCTCGGCGAAATCGCACAATTCCCTGGCGGTGGTGTTGTAGGTGATCCAGTTGCCCACCAGCCGGTCGGAGTACTGGCTCCAAAAAAGATGGTCGCGGGCGACGATCTCCTGGTTGAGTTCCAAGGGGTTGCGGTTGACCTTCATGATGACGCCGAAGGGGGTCAGATACGGATACATCCAATCCATCGGATAACTCTCCTCCACGTAGAACTCGTGGTCGGGATTGGCGTCAAACATAACTTTGGTGACGAAGGAATTGATGCCCATGACCATGAGCACGCCGCCGCCGAACCGGACGCGGCCCTGGTCATCCAGGCCGACGTCTTCGCCGGGTTTGATCTGGCGCGGTTCGTTGGGATGCTCGCGGTCATGCACGAGCCGGCGCACCGCGTCATTCTCGTAGCCCTTTTCGGAGTCCTGCAAGTCCTGCAAGGAGGCGGTGCGGATTTCGGTGTCGGGATAGACGCCGCCCAGGCTTTGCACGATGGCCTGCGGGTAGGCGGCCTCCAACAGGCGGCGGTTGAGGCGAACCGTCGTGTTGGTCAACTGCTCGGTCTGCGCCGCCTTGAGGATGAGGGGCGGCAAGGGGATGTCCTTGAAACGCTCCGGCGCATAAAGCGAGGGCCATTCCAGGATGCGGTTCAAATCCAGGGCGAGCGCGCGGCGCAATCTCTGGCTGTCCTCCTCGGTGGCGACCAGGGCCTTGGTGTCCTGGTTCAACCTCCCGTAAAGATATTTGGACAATTCATCCTGGTCTTGGTGGGGCCGCAGGCGCGCCGCCAGTTGGCCCGCGTCCTTGAACTGGTTCTCCTTGAACCAGGAGGTTCTCGTGCGCCGCTGCCGTTCGATATTGGCGCCGATCGTCTCGAAAATGTCGTCCAGCCACTTGAGGGAGGCGGTGGGGCCGTGGAAGACGCGGGGCAGTTCGGTGGGCAGGAGCAACTGGAAAAAGGGCGGGTCCTGTTGGGCGCTGCGGTTGTATTGCGCACGGATGTAGTCCAGGTAAGTGGGGTCGGCCAGGGCGTTCTGGGTGATGACGTAGCAGTCGCGGCGGTCGAAGTTCTGGTCCTGCACCGGCTGGCAGTTGTGCGGAATGAAACTCTCGCAAAACACCATGTAGGTGGGGCAAAACCGCCCCGGGTCCGTCCCGCCGTACACCACCGCGTCGCGCGCCATTTCCGGATAAGTCACGCTGGCGTTGGTTCCCTGCATGGCCTTCTCGCGCAGGACCGGATCGTAAGTCAGTTTTCCATCCGGCCCGGCCAAGGGCGGGGTGAACATGTCATGCCCGTACCAGTAGCCGAACCAGTGCCCGCGCTGTTCGCTGTGAAACCAATGGGACAGGCCGGAGCAGACCGGCATCACGGCGAACAAACCCAGGGTCACCAGCAGGGGCGCGCGCGTGCGGTAAACGGCCAGCGCAACGAGGAAGATGGCCGGCAGGGCCAGCAAAATCAGGTTGGCAAAGACGGGCAGGCCGTATTGGCCGGGGGCGAAGGCCTGCGCCACCCAGCGGGGCAATTGCCCCAAGGACGCCGAACTACCCTGGCCGATATAAAGCTCGCCGGTGGCCGCCAGCAGGAAATAACACGCCAGCACCAGGGCGGCCGATCCCCCCACCAATCCCCAGCGGCGGAACCTTTCATAATGCGTCGCCATGTAGGCCGCGGTCAGCGCCAGACCATAGCCGATGAGAATGGCCACCACCGTGTGGGAGGCGGCAAAAAACACTTTCAACAATTCCACCGACTGCCGGTCCTTTTGCGGATTGAGGAAGATGGTGAGCAATCCGCCCAGACAGGGGTAGATGGCGGCCACCGTGAGGAGCCAGTTCCTCTCCCGGCGTTTCATTTTGAAGAGGAACAAAAAGGGGAGCAGCCCAAAAAGCCAGACCCAACTGAAAGCGTCCGCCACTCCCTTGATCAGCAGCCACAGTTGTTGCACAAACATCCCCGGGTTGGCGATGATGTTGGTTGGGTTGATCTTGTCGTACTGCCCGCGGGTGAGGGCGTGGAAAAAGCCGTCCACCGTGCGCGGATAGCCCCATTCCATGGGCGGGTTGGTCATGCCCGCAATGGCCTCGTAAAAATAAAACGACGCCCCCAGCATCCATAAGAACCCCATGCCCAGACACGCCGGCCATTCGCTCAACAACCGCAGCCCCCAGATGGCCAGCACCAGCGCCGCGGACACCAAGAAGGCCTCCCCCAACGGAGGCCCCCCGAGGTCACTGCCCACATTCCACGCGGCAAAAATCGCCAGCGCCAGCACGCCGGCGGCGCACCAGGACAGGATCGCGTCCTTCTTTGTCCACTTGGCAGTAAAGCGCAGCGGAATGGCCAGCCCCAAACAGGCGAGGACGGAGGCGATGCCGATGGCGTTGAAAATATTGAATACCAACGGGTTTGCGTCCGCGAAACTGGTCCAAACCCTTGTTTTGGCCAGCCCGAAGAGCACCGCCCACGCCAGGCCGTTGCAAAAAAACAAATCCCGCCCCAGCT
>JBEKUQ010000618.1:0-2711 GCA_049514835.1 Verrucomicrobiota bacterium
GGCCGCTCTCTCCGCCACGATTGATTACACGATCAAGCGCGCCGGGGTGTTTGGCCTCCAGATCGCGCTGCCCGCCGGCTACACGCTGGAATCGGTGCAGGGCGGCAACATCCAGCAATGGCAGCCGCGCGAAGCCGCGCCCGGCGCCGGGCAGGTGCTGGAGGTGGCGTTCAAGAACCGGGTGCTCGGCGCCTATTCCCTGCGCCTGGAACTGGTGCGCTCGCACGCCGAACTGCCCTCCACCGTCGCCATTCCCGGGGTTCATCCGCTCGATGTGCAGAAGCTTTCCGGCTTTATTTCCGTGGCAGCCGAACCGGGCGTTGCCGTGAAAACAACCAACTTCGACGGGCTGACCGAAATTGCCGGCGCCAGCCTGGCCTCCGGCGCGAACACGGCCGCCGGCGTGCTGGCCTACAAATATCTCAGCGCCCAACCCGGCCCGCGGCCGGATTGGAAACTGGATGTGGCCTGCGAAAAGATTGATCCCTGGGTCCGGGTGGAGATCGCGCAAATCATTGCCATTTCCGACACGCTCCTGAGCGGCTCGGCCATCGTGCGTTACGAAATTCAAAACGCCCCGGTCAAAACGTTCCGCTTCCAGATTCCCGCCGCCTTCACCAACACCGAATTCAACTGCCCCAACCTGCGCCGCCGCGACCAGAACCCGGCCACCGGCGAATGGAGCGTGGAGCTGCAAAACGCGGTCTACGGCCGGTTCCAGTTCGCCATCACCTGGGAAAAACCGGTGGACCTGAAGACCAACGCGCTGGACCTGCCGGGCATCCAGGCCCTGGGCGTGGAGCGCGAATCCGGCTTCGTCATCGTCCGCGGCAAACCGTCCCTGCAGGTGGCCGAAAAATCGAGCAGCGGCGAATTGATGAGAATGGACGCGAGCGAATTGCCGGACTGGCTGGGAGGCGTCGAGGGCCAGGTGCTGGCGTGGCGCTACATGCGGCCCGGCTACAATCTGAGCGTGCGCGCCGATCGCCTGGCCGATGCGGCGGTTCTGCAAGCCCTGGCCGAACAAATGCTCCTGACCACGGTCGTCGCCGACGACGGCCAGAGCATGACGGAAATGCGGTTGGCGGTGCGCAACAACGGCTTGCAGCATTTGGAAGTCGAGCTGCCAACCAACTCCACGGTCTGGTCGGCCTTTGTCGGCGGCGAGGCGGTCCGTCCCGCCATGAGCAAGGGCAGGCTGCTCCTGCCCTTGGAGGCCGCGGACACCGCCGCCGATACGCCGGTGGCGGTGGAATTGACTTTCATTGGCCAGGAGAAATTCCCCACCGGCAGCGGGCAGGTCAAGTTGATTTCGCCCAAGCTCAACGTGCCGTTGAACAACGCGCATTGGGACCTCTATCTGCCGCCGGATTATGATTATCAAAAATTCGCCGGGAGCATGACCCACGAAGTCCAGGCAGCGGCCGTGCTGCAAAGTTATTCCCTGAGCGAGTACCGCGCCCAGGAAACCGAAAAAAAAGCGGCCAAACAGGCCGCGGCCGCCAACTTCATCAGCAATGCCCGGCAGGTGCTGGCCTCCGGCAATGTCAAGGGGATCAACAACCTGGACAATGGTCAGTTCAATCCCAATTCCCTGGTCTTTGACTCCGCCACGCGCAAGGAGCTGGAGGATGTCAAACAAAACGTGGACCGCCTCCAGATCAGCAACCTCGGCCAGCAAAACCGGGTTTATAATAATTACGGGAACATCTCCGTCGGGCCGCAGGCTGGGAAATCCGAGGAGGAGGCGGTGGCGCGCCAGCAATGGACCAAATTGGCGCAATCGCAGCAACTGGCGGTGGCGCGGGTGCAGCCCTTGCGGGTGAACCTGCCCACGCGGGGCCTGCATCATGGTTTCACCCAGGTCCTGCAAACCCAGGTGGACGAGCCGTTGAGCATCCAATTCACCGCCGCCAACAGCCGGGGCGGCGGCCTGTTCCGCAGTATGTTTGACTGCTTCCTGGTGCTGATTCTGCTCTGGGCCGTCGTCAAGTTTCTCCTCGCCCTGGGTCCCAGCGAGCCGGAACCGGCCTGAGCACCCGGCGCCGTAGGCGCGACATTTCTGTAGAACGGCAGAACTCCGGAATCCGCGAGCGCCGTAGGCGCGACATCTCTGTAGAACCCCGGAACCAAAAATCCTCAAGCCCCGTTAGGGGCGGCATATTCGGGAATCATTCCCCTCGGCTTTTGAAAATGTATCGCCGGTCGTACTCCACCCCAAACCTTTCCAGCAGCCCGATGTATTCCTCACAAAATGATTTCTGCGCGTGATGTTTTTGCTGATTCTCGATGTAACGAATCACCGCGCCCAGAGCGCGAATATGAGAACGCGCCAAATCCTTCCTTTCACGAGAATCTGCCTGCCATCCAGCGCTGTTCATTAATGAATTTCGAAGAATTGGCCTTCACATCGCGCACCAAATCTGAAAGAGCTGAGTCGGGCCTCAAGCCGGCGAGCAGGTGGAGATGATCTGGCATGTTGTTGATTGCAATCAGTTTTTGCCTCTGGGAGGAAACGATGCCGGTGATGTATTTTTGCAATTCGTCATTGTGCTCCGGCGCGATGAGGCATTGCCTGCCTTCCACCGCGAACACCACGTGGATGTAGATTTGCGTATAGGTGTTGGCCATGAGCCGAAGATGCCGCTCCTGACGGAGCTTTGAAAACCTTTTTGTTTTGCTTCTACACAGATGTCGCGCCTACGGCGCTG
>JBEKUQ010000619.1:0-2711 GCA_049514835.1 Verrucomicrobiota bacterium
CGTCCGCCTTCACCGGGTGCAGGCCGGGGGCGGGCGCCATCTGCGTTTCCACTTCATCGCCCGTGATCTGGCGAACCATGTCCTTCATGCCGGCCATGACCTGGTTCAGATCGAGAATTTCGGGTTGCAGAATTTGCCTGCGGGCATAGGCCAGGAGCTGGCGCGTCAGCGTGGCGGCGCGATGGGCGGCCTGGCTGATTTCGGCCGCGTTGATGGCCAGCGGACTTCCGGCCGGCAGACCGCCGAGGAGCAATTCACACTGGCCGAGGATGGCGGTGAGGATGCTGTTGAACTCGTGGGCGATTCCGCCAGCCAATCGGCCGACGGTTTCCAGTCTTTGTGATTGCATCAATTGCGCTTCGAACCGTTTGTGCTCCGTGATGTCACGGAACGTCCAGGCCCGGCCATAGTACTTTCCGTCTTTGCCGACGACGGGAGAGGAATATCGTTCCAGCGTCGTCCCGTCCTTAAGCTCCAGCTCATCGCGGCTGCGGTCATTCCGATGGGCATAAAGAAGGCGGACCTTTTTGACAAACTGCGCCGGATCCTTGGTCAGCCCGGCGACCCAGTGGATCCGCCTGCGGCCGGCTTTCTCCTCGGCGATCTGCCGGGGGATTTTGAACAAGTCAATAAAACACTGGTTTTGCAGACACTTCCGGCCCTTCTCATCCACGACCAACATCCCCAAGGCGGAGGTGTTGACCATGGCCTCCAGGAAGGCGGTCTTCACGCGCAACTGTTCCTCAACCCGGGTGTGTTCCATCACTTCGGCCTGGAGGGCGCGGTTGGCCTCCTGCAAGGCGCGGGTGCGCTCGGCGACCCGGCCCTCCAACTCATCCATTCTTCGCTGGACCTGCAGGCGCAGCCACCATTTTTCCGTGAGCGCCTGGGCCAATTGCAGCGCTTCCACCGCATCAAAGGGCTTTTTGAGAATGAGCAGATTATCGCGCGGACCAAACAGGGCAAACATCTTGTCCCATGAATAATCGGAGTAGGCGGTGCAGAGAACCACCTGGAGGCACGGATCAACCTCCCAAAGCTTGCGGGTGGTTTCCACCCCGTCCCAGCCGGGCGGCATGCGCACGTCCACAAAAGCCATCGCGTAAGGCCGCCCGGCGGCCAGGGCTTTTTTCACCAGCGACACGCCTTCCTGTCCCTGATAGGCCGCATCCACTTCAAATGGGGCGGCCTCGCAGGCCGCGGCGGGAGGTCCGAACACCGCCGCCGCCACGGCCGCCAAAGCCGCCGCCGTGGCGTTGGCGGGAGCCAGAATCTTGCGGAAATCATCGTGGATGGACCGATTGTCATCAATGACCAGCACGCGGCGGTTTTTGTCGTCCAGCAGATTATTCATGAGCGGTCTCCGGCTTGGGGCAAGGCAGTTCCAGGGTGAAGGCGGCGCCCTGGCCGGCGCCATCGCTCTGCACGGTCAACGAGCCGCCCAACTCCTTGGCCGCCAGGGCGCTGCTGTGCAAACCGAAGCCATGGCCGCTGTTCCGGGTGGTGAAGCCGTAATTGAAAATGCGGGTCAGATTTTCCGGCGGAATGCCAATGCCATCATCCATCACGGAAATCCTGACCCGGCCATCCCCTTTGGCCACGCACACCGTCAGGTGTCGGTCGGGGAGCCCCGACTCATCGCAGGCGTACTTGGCGTTGCGCACCAAATTGACCAGGATTTGCAGGATTTTGTGTTTCTCGACGATCATGGGCGGCACCTTTTCCAATTCGCGGACGACCTCCACCCCGTGGCGCCGCAAAGCGTCCTCGTTCAGGCGCAGGCTGTCTTCCACCAGACCGATCAGGTCGGTCTTTTCCGTCACCCCGCCGACGGTGGCGTAGTTCTGCTGCGTGGCCACCACGTCTTTGATGTGCTCGACGTTGCGCCGCAAAGACTCCAATTCGCCGGTGATTTTCGCCTGCTCGGCCAGGAGATGTTCGGCCAGCCGGGCCAGATGAGCCGGCACATGCCGGCCATTCGGGTCATGCATGATAAACTCCCCAAGGTCCCGGGCGTGTTCCTGGAGCAAAGCCACAATTCTGGCGAGACTGGAGGCGCTGGACTTCCCGACGCCATCCACGATCAAGTCGGTGGAAATGTTGATGCTGTTGAGCGCATTGCCGACGTTGTGAAGGACATTGGTAGCAATTTCCGCCATGCCAGCCAGGCGGGAAGATTCCACCAGTTGCTGGTGGAGACCCTGCGTTTCGATTTGCGCTCGCTTGCGCTCGGTGATGTCGCGCACGATAGCCACCACGTATTTGCGGTGGAGCATGACGAACGACAAGCTGGCTTCCGCCGGATAGGTTGAGCCGTCCTTGCGCAGTTGGAGGACTTCCAGCGTGTCGTGGCCCTTTTCTTCGATATTCGCGTTGCTGGCCTCGAACTCGGCACGGGACACCCCCACCGTCACGTCGAACAAGGTCAACGCCAGCAGTTCGTCGCGGGTGTAACCCAGTGCCTGGCAGGCGCTTTCATTGGCATCCAGAAAACGTCCCGTGGCGGAATCCACCACATAGATGCCATCGCTGGATCGCTCAATCAGCGTGCGGAACAATTTGAGCTTTTCCTCCGCCCGCTTGCGCTCGGTGATGTCGCGGAAATACCAGACCCGGCCGTAGTAGCGGTCGTTGCCACCGAACATGGGCGCGGAGTAGCGGTCAAAGACGCGGCCATTCTTGAGCAGGATTTCTTCCCGGCTGGTTTCCCG
>JBEKUQ010000620.1:0-2706 GCA_049514835.1 Verrucomicrobiota bacterium
GAGCACCGTTACAGCGCCGATCTTTGGACGGAATACACGGGAATGAGTGTGGGAGACCTTTGGGCCGCCTATGTCAAGTCATTGCCCGAAGGCGCCCCAGGCCGGCGCGGCGGACGGCGCGGCGCCCGTGGCGCGACCGGCGGAACAAACACTCCAGGCGGAACGAATATAACCGTCCCTGTCACAACGCCGGCGGGAGGTTGAGGCCCGGCGCGCCACAAGATGCGAAGCAATCGGTATTATGAAAACATATCACCAGCCGCCAGTTCTCCCCGGATTCCCCGGCCTGCTCGTGCCAGCCGCCGTTGTCTTTGCGTTCGCTGTCAGTCTGGCCGGCGCCGCGGCCGGTTCCCCCGATCAGCCCGGCCTGTCCCGCTATATCCGTCCCATGGTCGGCACCAAAGGCCAGGGCAACACTTATCCCGGTCCCTCCGCCCCCTTCGGCATGGTGCAGTTTGGCCCTGACACCGAGCGCGACCTGTGGGACACGGCCTCGGGCTATCAGTACACCGACACTTCCATCATGGGATTCTCCGTCACCCATCTTTCCGGCACCGGCATCCCCGAATTGGGCGACTTCCTGTTCATGCCCCAGATCGGCCCGCCCAAGCTGGTCGCCGGCCCGAAGGACAATCCCGACTCCGGCTACCGGGCGCGCTATGCCCACGCCGAGGAATCCGCCGCCGCCGGTTATTACAAGGTTAAATTGCTCAACAACGATGTCACCGTGGAATTGACGGCCGCCGAACGCGCCGGCCTGATGCGCTTCACTTTTCCGCAAAGCGACCGCGCCTCCATCATGACCGACCTCCAGCATTTCCTCAGCGGCAAACGTTTTCACCTTGTCTGGTCCCATGTCCGCGTCGAGGACGATGCCACCGTGACCGGCTTTCATCTGGTCAATGGATGGGGCAAGGAGCGTTATCTGTATTACGCCGCCCGCTACTCCAAACCCTTTGAGAGCTTCCGCATCATGAGCAACGGCGAGGAAGTCAAATATGACAGCTACAAATCCTACCGCTTCCGCAGCCGCCGGGAGGCCGCCGGGACCAACCTCCAATTTCTCGCCGAATACAAAACCCGCCCCGGCGAGGTCATCCAGGTCAAGGTCGCGGTCTCCGCCGTGAGCGCGGCCAACGCCCTCCGCAACCTGGATTCGGAGATTCCGGGTTGGGATTTTGATAAAGTCCGCCGCCAAACCTGCCAGAAATGGGACCAGGAATTAAGCCGCATTGAAATCGAGGGCACCCAGGAGGAAAAGGAGACCTTCTACACGGCCCTTTACCATGCCTTCCTCGCCCCCAGCCTTTACGAGGATGTGACCGGCGAGTATCGCGGCCTGGACTCCAACATCCATCGGGCCGCCGGATTCCAAAACTACCCCGTCTTTTCGCTGTGGGACACTTTCCGGGCGACCCATCCCCTCTTTGCCCTCATCCAGGCCAAGCGCGACAGCGACATGATCAACTCCATGCTCGCCCACTACGACCAAAGCGTGGACCACTTGCTCCCGATGTGGCTCCTCCAGGGCAACGAAACCTGGTGCATGATCGGCTACCATGCCGTCCCCGTCATCGTGGATGGTTACTTCAAGGGCGTCAAAGGCTTCAATGTCAATCGCGCTTATCAGGCCATCAAAGCCACCGCCATGAATCCCGATTATGACGGGGTCGCCGGCTACGCCAAACTCGGCTGGGTGCCCTATGACCAGGAAGTGGAATCGGTTTCCAAAACCCTCGAATACGCCTACGACGACTGGTGCGTCGCCCGCCTGGCCAATGCGCTCGGCAAAAAGGATGACGCCGATTACTTCGGCAAACGCGCCGGCAATTACAAGAACCTCTTCGATCCCTCCCTCGGCGTCATGCGCGCCAAGGACTCGCGCGGCAACTGGCGCGTTCCCTTCGACCCCCATTTCTATGACGACGACTCGCGCAGCAACGACATCACCGAGGGCACCGCCTCCCAATACACCTGGTTCGTCCCACACGATGTCCCCGGCCTGGCCGGCCTGATGGGCGGCCGCGAAAAGTTTATTGACAAACTCGACGCTCTTTTCAGCTTCACCAACATCAACGCCAAGGGATTGGACGACGTGCAGGGCCGCATCGGCGAATACTGGCACGGCAACGAACCCAGCCACCACGTCATTTACCTCTACGACTTCGTCGGCCAGCCCTGGAAAGCCGCCCAGCGCCTCCATGAGGTCGTCCGCACCCAATACGGCAACCAGCCCGATTCCCTCAGCGGCAACGACGACTGCGGGCAGATGTCCGCCTGGTACCTCTTCACCGTCATGGGTTTCTATCCCGTATGCCCCGGCAGCGATTTTTACGCCATCGGCAGCCCTTCCCTGGCCAGGGCCGTGTTGCACCTGTCCAACGGCAAAGAATTCACCACCACCGCCGAAAATCTTTCCGCCGCCAACATCTATGTGCAGTCTGCCCGCTTGAACGGGCGCAACTGGGACAGCCCTTTCCTCCCCTACAGCGAATTGAAAAACGGCGGCACCCTCAGCTTTAGCATGGGGCCGCGTCCCAGCCAAACCTGGGGGACGTCCCGCGTTGCCCGTGGCATGGCAGCCCCGCCATGACCGTCAATCTTAATCTCAAACCTAATCTTAATCTTGATCTTGATCCTAGAGCGGTTTGACGAAAACTGCAGCCGCAACCCCCGGTACGGCGCGCACTCCGCTGCCCGCCGCGG
>JBEKUQ010000621.1:0-2706 GCA_049514835.1 Verrucomicrobiota bacterium
CACCTGCTGCATGATGGCGACCAAACAGGCCATGGTGGCGGGCGATCACGTCGAAGGCCTGGACGCGACCATCTTCTACATGGATATCCGCGCCCACGGCAAAGATTTTGACCAGTACTATGAGCGCGCCCGGGCGCAGAAAAACATCCACTACGTCAAAAGCATTCCGTCGCGGATTGTTCAGGTACCCGGCAGCAAAGACCTGCGCGTTCAATTTTTGGATGGCAACGGCCAGCTTACGCAGCAGGAATTTGACCTGATCGTTCTGTCCGTCGGCATGGAACCGCCGAAGTCCATGGCCCGGTGCGCGGCCAGCCTCGAGATAAAGCTGAATGACTTTGGCTTCTGCCACACCGACCGCCTGGCCCCCTTAACCACCTCCCGGCCGGGCGTCTTCGTCGGCGGCGCCTTCCAGGAGCCCAAGGACATTCCCGAAACGGTGACGCAAGCCAGCGCCGCGGCGTCCATGGCGATGGAGATGCTGGCGTCCGCGCGCAATACGCTGATCACCAAGAAGAGTTACCCCGCCGAGCATGATGTCGCCGATGAAGCCGTGCGACTGGGGGTATTTGTCTGCCACTGCGGCATGAACATCGGCTCCGTGGTGGACGTCGAGCGGGTCGCGAAAAGCGTCGCCAACCAGCCGGACGTCGTGTTGGCGACTCATACCATGTTCACCTGTTCGGATACGAGCTTGTCGAACATCAAGGAGGCGATCCGCGAGCATCGGCTGAATCGGATCGTGGTCGCCTCCTGCACCCCGCGAACGCACGAGCCTTTGTTCCGTGAAACCTTGCGCGAGGCGGGGTTGAACCCCCATCTGTTCGAGATGGCCAACATCCGCGACCAGTGCTCGTGGGTGCATTCCGGGGCGCCGCAATCCGCCACGGAAAAAGCGGTGGAACTGGTCAACATGGCCGTTGCCCGGGCGCGGCTACTTTCGCCGCTGGAAGGCGGGACGCTGCAAGTTGACCAGACGGGCCTGGTCATCGGCGGCGGCTTGAGTGGCATGACCGCGGCCCTGGCGCTGGCGAATCAGGGATTTCCGGTGCATCTGGTGGAACAAACCAATCGTCTGGGAGGGACGCTGCACGAGATCCACAGCACCTTCGAGCACGCGGACCTGGCCCAGTTTACCAACGACCTTATCCAGCAAGTGGAGAAGCATCCCAACATCAAGCTGCATCTGGAAACAGAAATCTCCGGGATCAAAGGCCACGTCGGCAAATTCCATCTGTCGCTGGTCAAGGGCGGCAAGCCGCTCGAAGTGTGCGGCGGGGCCATCATCGTCGCCACCGGCGCGCGCCAGGCCAAGACCACCGAGTTTTTGTATGGCCGGTCCGCGGGCGTCTTGACGCAGGTTGAGCTGGAAAAACAGTTGCACGACAAGGCCTGGCCCGCGAAGGGCCAAAACGTCGTCATGATCCAGTGTGTCGGCTCGCGCAACGAGCAGCATCCTTACTGCAGCCGCATTTGCTGCTCGATGGCCATCAAGAATGCGCTGGCCATCAAGAAACAAGATCCCGCCGCCAACGTCTTCGTCCTCTACCGCGACGTCCGGACTTACGGCTTCCGTGAACTCTACTACCAGCAAGCGCGCGAGGCCGGTGTCGTCTTTATCCGCTATACGCCGGAAGCGCCGCCCGAGGTGCGCGATGAGCAGGGCCTGGTCGTCAGCCTGAAAAGCCCCGACTTCCCCGAACCGCTCCAGATCGAGGCGGACAATGTGGTCCTGAGCACCGGCATCGAAACGGACCTGCAGAACAACAAGCGCGTTTCCGACATGCTCAAGGTGCCGCTCAACGCCGACGGGTTTTATGTGGAAGCCCACATGAAGCTGCGCCCGGTGGATTTCGCCACCGAAGGGGTCTTCCTTTGCGGGCTGGCCCACTCGCCGAAGTTCATTGACGAGAACATTTCCCAGGCGCGCGCCGCCGCGGCCCGGGCCGCCACCGTCCTTTCCAAGAAGCAGCTCGACGTCAGCGCCCAGGTTTCGTATGTCAACCAGCAGAAATGCATCTCCTGCATGACCTGCGTGACCGTCTGCCCGTATTCCGCGCCGTTCTGCAACAAGGACGGGAAGGGCCAGATCGAGGCGGCCAAGTGCATGGGCTGCGGCATCTGCGCCGCCGAGTGTCCGGCCCGCGCCATCCAACTGCATCACTTTGAGACCGACCAGTTCCTGGTCATGATCCGGCAATTGTTCCCGGAGCGGAACGGGGAACTATTGATCGCCGCCCGCCGGGAAAGGGAGCTGGCGGAAACCGTCTGAGCCATGCAAGCCGAAGCCTTTCAACCCAAGATAGTGGCCTTTTGCTGCCACTACTGCGCCTATTCCTCGGCCGACCTGGCCGGCTCGATGCGCATCCAGTATCCGCCCAATGTGCGCATCATCCGCACTCCCTGCACGGGCCGGCTGGAAACGGAGTATTTCATGAAGGCCCTGGAATACGGCGCGGACGGCGTGCTGGTGGCGGGCTGCCTGGAAGGGGGCTGCCATTTTGTCCAGGGCAATCTTTGCGCCAAACGGCGGGTCAATTATACCCGGGACCTGCTGCTGGAAATCGGCCTGGAAAAAGACCGCATCCGCATGGTCAACATTTCCGCCGCCATGGCCCGGCCCCTGGCGGATTCGATTAGCGACATGGTCCAAACCATTCGCAAACTAGGACCGAACCCCATCAAACCCAATGGTTCGCCTAAACC
>JBEKUQ010000622.1:0-2703 GCA_049514835.1 Verrucomicrobiota bacterium
TGAATGACAAGGACCGCATTGCTGCTGTAGTTCGTGCCGTACAGGTTGGTGACAACCAACTGATACGTGCCCGCGTCGGCCGGCGCCACGCTGGCAATAGTCAATATGTTCGAATTTGCGCCGGTGAAATTGGCTTTGTCCGCCAGGAGGTTGACATCGGTGCCGTTCAACGTCCACTGATACGAAAGGTTTGCGGTGCCGTTGATGCCAGCGGCGCTTATCTGTGCCGGTAATCCCGCAAAAACGTATTCGGATTGCGGCTGCCCGGTTATCGCCGGCGCAAATCCGCTCACCCCGACGCCCGCGGCGAACAATGCCAGAATCTGGTCGGAAGAGAGAGACTTGTTGAACACGGCCGCATCGGAAATGCCACCGGCAAACACGTTGTTGGCCGCAGGGATGCTAGTCGGGTTCACATCGGATCCGAGCATAATCAGTCCGTCGCCGAACCATTCTGGGTCGTGCGCAATTTGATTGACGGCCGATTGCAATTGCGTATTCCCGGAATTATCAATGTAATACAGATAGATGGTCGCCGCATTTGATTGGACCACCAGGGCCGCAAAGCTCCAGATGCCGAGCTGCGGATAAAGCCCCGAACTGAAGCCCCACGTCGAGCCGCTGTTCGTGTTCCAAGTGTAACCCAGCCCGGGCATGCCGCCGCTCGTGGTTCCTCCAAACCCAAAGCCAGCCGCGTCGCCTCCTGAATCGCGGTTCATGAGCAATCCCGTATAGGTGACTTCATTGGCGTTGGGACTGATCCACATGGCGAAGGTCACGGCGTTGGTTTGCAAATTCAAATACGGAACTGTGACCGACGAAGTTAGATCGCCGGCCGTGCAAAGCAGCGCAGTTTGGTCGGCCGGAAGAAATCCATTGTAAGGAGACATAGGCCCATAAACGCCGGCAATTCCGGCGGTCGCTCCATAAGTCGCATTGAATCCGTTGGGGCTGAAATCGTAAACCACAGTTCCGCCGGCTTCATTGAACTGCCAAAAAGCAACCGGCTTTTCGGCCAGGACCGCTGCCCCGTAACTGCCGGCCGCAGGAGGTGGGCTTTGCTGGGAGCGGGCCGATTGGACAAGAAACGCGAGTCCCAGAGCCAGACCGGCGGCAAGCAGTCGTTGCCGGCAACCACTTTTTGGCCGGGGGCAGGAACATGGGTTTGGTGCGGAGGCAATTTGAGTTGCGTTCTTCATGGACTGTCCTTCGTGTAAAGCAACGTTGCCCCGGTTGCTGTCGCCGGCTCATAACGTCTAAAACATGCTGTCAAGTGAACCATCCTGTCTGGATGGCTGCCAGAACGTTTGCCGGTCCCGCGGCGGTTTAAGCTGGAGAAGATCCTTCCCCAGCAGGCGCAGGATCCATCCGAACGGAGTCAGGATTAAAAAAAAGAGCGCCGCCAGAACGACCTTCCCGACAATTTGAATGGTATGAAACCCCAGCCGGGTTGTCAAGCGATAACAACCCCGGAACCAGCGGGGCCGCACCCGCGCCCGAATCGTTAGCGACAGGCTCCCGGCGTCACCCAAAAGGTGATCCGGTTTGGATGGAAGATTCCGTCGGCGAGACGCCGACGGGTGGGACCGAGACGGTCGCGCTCCCCGGGAAGTCGCAAATGATTGGGGAGAAGACGGGGCGCATCGCGGTTTCTGGCCGGCTGGAAACCAGGCCGTTTTTGATTCAAAAAGTCATTCGAAGAACCGCTGTGATGCTCAGCGTGAAAAATCGCTGCGCATTCGGCATGCATGGAGTGCGCGTCCTGCCTCCCCATGAACCCTCACCTCACCCTGGCCCTCTCCCCTCCCATCGGATGGGAGCGGAGAGGGAACAGCCGGCGGACGCGATTGGTTTCACGGAAGTTTGCCGAGCAGCGACAGGTTCAGGGGAACAATGCGCGAAGTTGCTTCGGGGTAATCTCTGCCCGCCGCCATCCGCAATAAACTACGGCGCTATGTATGCCACCCAAGGGTGACAAAAAAAGAGGCAGAGGTGAAAACCTCTGCCTCTCTGATTTATATCTCAACTACAGGCGTGTGCCTTACGGATTAACCAATCGGAAGAACATCTGCGCATTAGTCGTGATGTTCGTGTAAGGCGATGTGGCCCCGGTGGGCGTCCACGGGCCCATCACGCTCGGCGCTTGGAACAAAAAGCCACTGTTCCACGTCAGCACCAATTGACTGCCAGCGGGGCCTGTTGAGGCGGCTGCCGCGCCACCACTAAACGCCGGTACTCCCGGCGCCGCCCATGTCATGAAGGAGTTAAGTTGGGCCGGGGTGAGTGCGACGCTGTAGATTCGCACGCCGTAGAGTTCGCCGGTGAAGTAACCGTTGTTGCCGAAGTTGTTGCCGGGCGTCCGGTCTTCTGTGCCGAAGGTAAGGTGTCCACCGGAGTCCGCATATTCCACTTGGTTAGTCTGCTGCACCTCCAACACGCCATCCACATAAAGGCTGCGGTTGCTCGACGGCACATCGAACGTGCCGGCATAGAAGTGCCACTTTCCGTCAGTGTGGGAAATGGACCCTTGCATATCTTCATTGCCACCCGTGGCGCGAAGGGTCCAGCACGCAATGCCACCGCTACCGCCCTCCCGTAACGCCCAGCCGGTGCCAAAGTCACCACCCTTGGTCACAAACGCCTGCCAAGAGCCCAGGTTCCCCTTCGCCCAGCACATGACGGTAAAGGAATTGGTGATGACGT
>JBEKUQ010000623.1:0-2702 GCA_049514835.1 Verrucomicrobiota bacterium
GCTAAAAAAGCATCCAACGGCCGGGCCGGTGAGATTGTAGCGGCGGTCTATGACCGCCGCACTTCCCCGGGTGTAGCGTCGGCCCATTGGGCCGACCGAGCAGCGTTCGGCCTGCGGCCGAACCCGTTCGTCCGTCGCTCCAGAATTCCCTCGAAAACCTCCACCGGCAGACCCTTCCCATTCTTATCATTTATCATTTATACTTTATCATTTCCCTCGTCCCATCCTCGCCAAAGAATTCCACTTCAGTTGCACCTGGTTGCACCTAGTTGCAGCTAGTTGCACCTGGTTGCAGTTCCAAGCCGTGGGGGGGCCTCGATCCAGCCTTAATGCTCCCAACACCCCCACAACAGCTTCTTCCTCCTCCCGATTTGTCTTTCCTCCCGTTTCTGCTAATCTTCATGCCATGAGTTTTATTGGCGAGTTCGACGGGCTGCCGCTGGACGATTTGCGCGCCCAGGCCCAGGAATCCTCGGCGGCCCAAGCGGGCGAAAGTTTGGCCAAAACCGCTTTGTCGCTGCGCGACTTCGCGCGTCTGATTTCCCCGGCGGCGGGCGGCATTCTGGAGGCGATGGGCCGGCGCTCCCAGGCGCTCACCCGGCGGCGCTTCGGCAAGGTCATTCGCTTTTTCGCCCCGCTCTACCTCTCCAACGAATGCATCAACAATTGCCGGTATTGCGGTTTCTCCCGCGACAACCCCATTGTGCGCGTCACCTTGAGTGTGCCCGAAATGCTGGAAGAAGCGCGCGCCCTTCGCCGGCTCGGCTTTCGCAACATCCTCCTCGTCGCCGGCGAACATCCCAAATTTGTTTCCCACTCCTATTTGGTGGAATGCGTCGGCGCCTTGCACGCCGAATGGCCGGGCATTTCCCTCGAACTCGGCCCGATGGACATCGCCCAATACAGCGCCCTCGTCCGCGCCGGCGCCGACGGTCTGGTCGTTTATCAGGAAACTTATGATCGCGCCATTTACGCCGCCATGCACACCTCCGGCCCGAAGCGCGATTTCCAATGGCGGCTCGAAACGCCGGAGCGGGCCTACGCCGCCGGTTTTCGGCGCCTGGGCCTGGGCGCCTTGTTTGGCTTGGGCGACTGGCGGCGGGAGGCCTTGTCTGTCGCGGCTCATGCCTTGTTTCTGCTGCGCCATTGCTGGAAGGCGCAATTGACCATCTCCCTCCCGCGCCTCCGCCCCTGCGCCGGCGAATTCCAGCCGCTGACCCGCATGGAAGACCGGGAACTGGCGCAGTTGCTTTGCGCCTTTCGCCTCTTGCTTCCCGACGCCGGCCTGGTCCTCTCCACGCGCGAACCCGCCAGCCTGCGCGATGGGCTGATTCCCCTTGGCGTCACCATGATCAGCGCCGGCAGCCACACCGAGCCGGGCGGCTACACCGGCGCGGGCCGCGACAATACTCATCGCACCGAGCGCGGGCGCATCGTGGCGCTGGCCAAGGGCGCCAGCGAGTGGTCCGACGCTCCCGGCGCCACCAACGCCACCGTCCAATTTGAAATCGCCGACACCCGTTCCCCCGACGCCGTCGCCGCACGGGTGCGCCAACTTGGTTACGACCCGGTCTGGAAAGATTGGGACGCCGCCTTGACCGCATGACAACCCCGCTCCTCTCCAGACGAAAGTTCCTGGCCTGCCTCGGAGCGGGCGGCCTGGGCCTGGCCGGCTACTCCGGCCTGGTCGAGCCGTTTCGCCTGCAAGTCGGACGCCACGAATGCAGAATTGGCTCCTCCGCCTCCGGTCCTCCCTTGAAAATCCTGCATTTGTCCGACTTCCACGCCTCCTGGGCCGTCAGCCTTGGCTTCATTGAAGAGGCCGTCGCGCTTGGCCTGCAATTGAAGCCGGACCTCATTTGCCTCACCGGCGATTTCATCACCCTCCAATATGCCGCCTTCGATGCCTACGCGCGGGTGCTGGCAAAGTTATCGGCGGCGGCTCCCGCTTTTGCCTGCCTCGGCAACCACGACGGAGGCCGCTGGTCCGGCGCGCGCGGCGGCCATGCGTCCACCCAGCCGGTGCGCCAGTTGCTCCAGCAGGCCCGCATTGAATTGTTGCACGATCGTTGCGCCACCCTTCGGCTCAACGGCCGTGACGTCACCATAACCGGCGTGGCCGATGCCTGGTCCGAAAACGTGGACCTCGCCGCCGCCTTTCCCCCGTCGGCGGCCGGCGGCAATGCCACCCGCGTTTTGCTTTCCCACAATCCCGACACCAAGGAGTTTCTCAAGTTCCATCCCTGGGACCTGATGTTGTGCGGCCATACCCACGGCGGGCAGATCGTCCTGCCCTTGCTCGGCGCGCCCTGGACGCCCGTGCGCGACAAACGCTTCATCGCCGGCCTGTATTCATGGGACCATCGCTGGATTCACATCACCCGCGGCATCGGCAACGTGCATGGCGCCCGCTTCAATTGCCCGCCGGAAGTCAGCCTCCTCACCCTTCTTTGAATGAGCCGCCCTTTTGTCATCGCCAACGGACGGAAAACCGAGGCGGCGCTGCCCTGTTCCATCGAGAAATTTCTTATTGACAATAAGCTCCCCCCGCGCAGCGTCGTCGTCGAGCTCAACGGCCAGGCCGTCGCCCCTTCCCAATTCAGCCGCCGCCTCCTGGCCGGGGGCGACCGTCTCGAAATCATCAAAATCGTCGCCGGAGGATAGGGCCAATGCCGGCGGACCAACTGCACCCGGACATCGCC
>JBEKUQ010000624.1:0-2700 GCA_049514835.1 Verrucomicrobiota bacterium
GGTTCGGAAAAGAAGATCAAGGAACGGCTGGAAAAATGGCGGAGCCAGATTGAAGCGTTGCGGGGAAAGGAGGCGCCGAAGGCTGGAAAATGAAATTCGCGGCGGCGGGCCGGGGACTGCCCGACCTGCCTTGCTGAAATATGAACGACAAGATCGCGTCAATTAAATCGGGGCTGCGGGAGCGGCTGCGGGCGCGGGCGCGGGAGGCGGCGGCGGCGCGGCGGGAGGAGGATTCGGCGCAGGCGCGGGCGCTGCTGGCGCGGCAGCGGGTGTGGCAGGAGGCGAAAGCGGTTCTTTTTTACGCGCCGCTGCCGGATGAAATTGATTTGCTGCCGCTGCTGGAGCGGGCGCTGGCGGAGGGCAAGGCGGTGGCGCTGCCGCGGTATGAGGCGAAGGCGGGCTGCTACGCGGCCTATCAAATAGAGAATTTTTCGCGGGACTGCGCGCCGGGGAAGTTTGGGATTCCCGAGCCGGCGCTGCGATGTCCGAGGATGGCGCTGAAGCGGCTGGACTTGACGCTGGTTCCTGGAGTAGGTTTTGACGCGGCAGGACACCGGCTGGGCCGGGGCAAAGGACATTATGACCGCATCCTGGCCGAGGCGGCCGGGACGCGATGCGGGGTGGGGTTTGACGAACAAATGGCGCCCGAGATTCCGGTGGCGCCGCATGACGTAGTTATGAACTGCATTTTAACGCCAACACGATGGATGGAGATTCCGGGGCCGCGACCGCTTTTGTCATGAATTCGCCGATTGATTACGTTCTTGCCGGCGCGATCATTCCACTGGTCGGGGTGTTGTTGGGGATTTGGATCTGGCGCCACCGGGAAGGGAGCCTCTTGGCGGCGGCGGGCCGGGAGAAGACGGCGCTGCTGGAAGCGGCGCGGCGGGAGGCGGAGGCGATCACGCGCGACGCGCGGCTGGCGGCCAATGAAGAGGCGCTGAAGTTGCGCTCGGAGATGGAGCAGCGCCTGAACGAGCGGGAGGCGCTGGTCAACGGCCAGTTGGAGAATTTGGTGCGGACGGAAAAAAGCCTGCGGGCGCAAAGAGAGGAATTGAAAGGGGAGATGGCGGAAGTGGAGCGGTTGCGGAAGGAAGCCGAGGAGCTGGCGCAACAGAGGCGGGAACGATTGGCGGGCTTGTCGAAATTGAGCGAGGCGGAGGCGCGGGCGGCCTTTTTGCAGGAAGTGGAGGGGAGCAGCCGGCGGGACGCGGCGCAGATGTCGCAGCACATTCTGGAGGAGGCGAAGACGCAGGCGGAGGAGAAGGCGCGGCGGATCATCAGCGTGGCGATCCAGCGGTACGCGGGGAACCATACTTTTGAGAACACGACGGCGACGGTGAACATCAAGGGGGACGACATGAAGGGGCGGATCATCGGCCGGGAAGGGCGGAACATCCGGGCGTTTGAGGCGGCGACCGGGGTGACGGTGCTGATTGACGACACGCCGGGGGCGGTGGTGCTTTCGGGGTTTGATCCGGTGCGGCGGGAGATAGCGCGGGAGGCGATGGAGCGGCTGATCCTGGACGGGAGGATTCATCCGGCGCGGATTGAGGAAGTGGTGGGGAAAGTGGCGGAGGAAATGGACGACGTGATCCTGCGGACGGGCAATGCGGCGGTGATGAAGCTGGGGCTGGCGCCGATGCACGTGGAAATGGTCAAGCTGCTGGGGCGATTGCATTTCCGGCACAGTTTTTCGCAGAATATTTTGAGTCATTCGATCGAAGTGGCGCAGTTGATGGGCTTGATGGCGGCGGAGCTGGGGATGGACGTGGCGGCGGCGCGGCGGGCGGGATTGTTGCACGACATCGGCAAGGCGGTGAGCCACGAGGTGGAAGGAGCGCACGCGCTGGTCGGGGCGGAGATCGCGCGGCGTTACGGGGAAGCGGAGGCGATTGTGAATGCGGTGGCGTCGCATCACGGGGAGGCGCCGAGCACGGGGCTGCTGGGAATCCTGGTGAGCGCGGCGGACGCGATCAGCGCGTCGCGGCCCGGGGCGAGGTCGGAAACGGTGCTGACTTATATCAAGCGGGTGGAGGATTTGGAGCGGATCGGGCTGTCGTTTCCGGGCGTGGAAAAGTGTTTTGCGCTGCAAGCGGGGCGGGAGCTGCGGGTGATGGTGCAGCCCGGGGAAGTGAGCGACGAGGAGGCGTTTCTGCTGGCGCGGAACATCGCGCGGAAAGTGGAGGACGACCTGCAGTATCCGGGGCAGATCCGGGTGACGATCGTGCGGGAGACGCGATGCGTGGAGTTTGCGAAGTAGCGGGGGCGGCTCAACGTCCTTGATTTATAGTTGACGGGAAGCCCCCTTGCCAGTTCTGCGGCGGGTTCCACGGCTTGGGGTCGGGATCGTCGGTGGCGCAACCCCAAAGGAAGGCGGCGGCGCCGGCGAGGAGCAAGGCAAACCAAATTGAGCGCAGGTTTTTTTCATCGCCAAAAAAGCGCGGCCGCTTTTCGCGGCTTCGCCGTGCCGCCCAGGGGCGAGGACCGCAGAAGGGGCGGTTCAACGCCCTTGATTTATAGTTGACGGCATGGGGCCTTCCCAGTTTTGCGGAAGGTTCCACGGCTTGGTGTCAACGTTTTCCGGATCGTCCGTGGCGCAGCCCGAAAGGAAACCGGTTGCGCCGGCGAGGAGCAGGGCAAACAAAATGGCGCGCAGGATGTTTTTCATGAGATCAATCGAGGACCTGGTCGCCCTCC
>JBEKUQ010000625.1:0-2695 GCA_049514835.1 Verrucomicrobiota bacterium
TTGACGATGACACCCGACACGGAATTACTCCGCCGCTATGCGGAGGCGGACTCCGAGGATGCGTTTGCTGAGTTGGTGCGACGGCATCTTGACCTGGTTTATTCGGCAGCACTGCGGCAAGTCAACGGCGACTCGCACCTGGCGCAAGACGTCGCGCAAGCCGTTTTTACCGACCTTGCCCGTAAAGCAACCGCCCTGTGGCATCGCCAGGTCCTGACCAACTGGCTTTACACCAGCACGCATTTCGCCGCCGCCAAGGCCGTGCGCAAGGAACGCCGCCGGCACACGCACGAACAGGAGGCCTTTGTCATGCACGAACTGCTTCACGCCCCGACGCCCGACCTAAACTGGGAGAAACTGCGCCCGCAACTCGACGAAGCGATGCATGAACTCAAGGACACCGACCGCGCCGCGATTTTGATGCGTTACTTTGAAAATCGCCAGTTTGCCGACATGGGGGAGAGGCTCGGCTTGAGCGAGGATGCGGTGCGCAAGCGGGTGGATCGAGCCTTGGAAAAACTCCGCTCTCTCCTCGCCAAACGCGGGATCAGCACGAGCGTTGCGCTTGGCACTGTGCTTTCAGCCAACGCGGTCCAAGTGGCGCCCGCCGGACTGGCCGCGACGCTGACCAGCGCATCGCTGGCGGGCACGCTCTCGGGCAGTGGAACAACCTTCGCCTTGTTGAAAATGATGACTATGACAAAAATTCAGGCGGGCCTTCTTGGCGGCATTGTTGTGGCAGGCCTTCTGATACCACTGGCGATGCAACAGCGTTCGCTCGCCAATCTCACCGGGCAAAACCGGGCGTTGGGGCGGCGGGCGACCGAACTGTCCAATCTGCCCGCGGAAAACCAACGCCTGTCCAACCTGCTGGCCGCGGTCAAAACGGCCCCATCGCTCCCGCCTGACCAATTCTCGGAATTGATGCGGCTCCGCGGCCGAGCGGGGGTGCAGAGGAATGAACTCGAAAAGCTGCGGGCGGAAGCGGCTCTGGGGCCAATCTCAGCCAGTTCGCTGGCAGAACGGGAACGGGCAGCAAAGAATTACTTTCCGAAGAATTCGTGGGCGGCCGCCGGGTTCGCCACCCCGGAAGCCACCGTTCAAGCCATGGCCTGGGCGGCGGGCCGGGGCGATTCCAACGCGGTCCTGGCTTGCCTCAGCCCGGAGGCGCAAGCGCAACTGGCCAAACTGATGGGCGACAAATCCGCGGGCGAAGTCGCCGCGGAAATTGTCTCCGAATCCAAGTTTGTGGAGAAGGCCGACGGACTCCTCGTGGTCAACACGCAAATGATTTCGGACGAGGAGGCCATGCTGACCTACATGTTCTTCTACAACAACGGGACCAATGACGTTTTCGCGAGCAGCCGCATGAAACGATTCGGAAATGAGTGGAAAATTGCCGGCGACTTCAAGAACCTGTGAACAAACTCAAGTTCAGCATTCTCGTCGCGATGGTGCTCGCCGCCGGGGCTGCGCTTTGGGGGCTGCAGCACAAGTTTCAGGTCAAACTCAGCGGAGAGAATTCCGCCCTACAGCGGCAAATTGATCAACTGACTCCGTTGGCGGCGGAGAACCAGCGGCTGTCGAACCAGGTCGCCCTGGCACAACTCTCTCCCGCATCGTCAAATAATCAATCCGCCGAACTCCGGCGCCTCAGGGCTGAAACGGAAGCGCAAAAGCTCGAAATCCAAAAGCTGCGGAGCCAAATGGCCGCCGCGGCAGCGCCGCCGCCCAGCGGGGAATTGCCCTTCAGCATGCGCTTTGTGAACATTCCCAAAGAGTCGTGGGCCTTTGCCGGTTATGACTCTCCCGAAGCCGCTCTTCAGTCCATGCTGTGGGCCACTCGGCAAGGCGATGTGAACGCCATCCGGGAGAGCCTCACCCCCGCAGAACTGGATCGGCGGCTGGCGGGGGATTGGAAGGACAAAACCGACGGCGAAATAGCGGACGCGGGACTCCAGCGTCTGAGCAAAGCCACGGGATTCCAAATTCTCAAGTTCGAAATGCTCGGCGACGATACCACCCATTTCACGGTCTATATTCACGGCTTTGACCCTCCCGATCAACCCGTGTGGATGGACATGAAACAAATCGGCGGTGGATGGAAATCCGACGCCGCCGAGTATCACCGGCCGTCCCCATAGAGCTCGCGCAAAAAGAATCCGACCGCGGTCAGAATTCAAACATTGGCAAAAGGCAGGCGATGGCGGAAATATGCGGACAGAAAAAGGAAAGCGGCCCGCTTCGCACCAAGGGGGGTGGGCGCAGGATTTTTCTGTACGGATATTTCCGCCTTCATCCTCGGGGAAAACCGGAATCCGGAATCATTGGCGGTGGCAGGAGCCCACGGCGCCCGCTGCCTGCAAATTAGCCTTGCGCGCTGGCCGCAAATTTGTCACGCTGGATGCTTGATACAAAGTATTGCTGACCATTATGCCACCACTCCACATCGCCTTCCGCCACGGCAACCGGGTGTTGACGGTCGGCCGCGCTCCCATCGTCGTCGGCACGCTCTCCTCCCTGCCTCGCCAATTCCCGCCGCCGCGTCAGAAAATTGACTGCGATGTCGTGGAGGTCAGGCTCGACAAATCCGGGTGCCCCTCCGACTGGCTGGCCCGCTGCCAGCACATCGAGTCCCAAGGCTGGCCGGTGCTCCTGACCATCCGCCTCAAGTCCGAGGGCGGCCATTGGGATG
>JBEKUQ010000626.1:0-2690 GCA_049514835.1 Verrucomicrobiota bacterium
CGCCAACAGCAAGGAGACCAACCACGGCGCCTTCGTGCTGATTCGATTCCCCCAACCCCGCGCCGCCGGCGACGAATTCACTCACGAGAAAAGCTGGTGGGCCAAGGACGACGGCAACACCACCTACGGCGGCGCCAATTATCATCGCCTCGATTATGGCGAGGTTCGCAAGCTGACTGACGCGGAAAAAGCCGCCCAGACCCAGGCCCAGCAGGCCAGGCGCGCCGAACTCATGGCCAACGCCATCGCCTTGTATCAAAAACAGGCCGAGAACGGCGACTCTTATGCCCAATTGCGCCTGGGGGAAATCTACCGCGATGGCGAAGGCGTGCCCAAAGATCCGGCCAAGGCCCGCGACTATCTGGCCAAGGCCGCCGCCCAGGGCAACCAAGACGCCCAAAAAGAGCTCGACCGGCTTCCGTGAAAGTCGCGTTGCGAAACCTCTGCAAACCGCCTGTAGCGGCGGTCTATGACCGCCGCCCTGCCGTTATTTCCCCAAGATTCCGGCGGTCATAGACCGCCGCTACAATTGAGCAAGCGCGCTTTGCAGAGGTCACGATACGTCACGTTTATCGCCTTCCAACGTGATCAGGCCAAAGCCGGAGATGCCTGGCCCTTCCCCCTTTCATTTTTCATTTCAGAAACCTTCGGCCACTCCGCCCTTCCACCCGGTGGGTCAAACGCGCGCGCGGGCGGGGCTGGCGCCCGGGCTGGTGTTGCTGGCGGCGGCAGCCTCCGCCGCGGCGACCCGCGGCGCGGTGCTGGGGCGCTCGCCCTTGTGCCACCAGAGAACCAGGGCGCAGGCGATGAAGATGCTGGAGTAGGTGCCGCTGATGATGCCAATCAAAAAGGTGAAGGCAAAATCCTTGATCGCCCCGCCGCCGAAAGCATAGAGCGACATGGTGGAGAGAAACACCGTGCCGGAGGTGATGATGGTGCGGGCCAACGTCTGATTGACAGCCTTGTTGATGATATCCCGGAACGTGCCGCGCAATCCCAGTTTCAAGTCTTCCCGAATGCGGTCGAAAATAACCACCTTGTCGTTGAGGGAGAAACCGATGATGGTCAACACCGCCGCCACAATCGGGGCGCTGAGCTGCTTGCCGGAAATGAAGAAGAGGCCGAGGGTGACCAGCACATCGTGAACGACGGCCAGGACGGCGCCGATGGAAAAGGAGAATTCGTAGCGGAAGGCCACGTAAAACAAGATGCCGAACAGCGACATAAAAGAGGCCAAGACGGCCGACCTCTGGATGTCCTGGCCGACCGAAGGCCCGATGGTGTTGATGGCGCCGACGGTGAAGCCGGCGGTGGGAAATTCCTTGGCCAGCGTATTGGTCACCACGCCGGCCTTGCCAAACGGCGCGACGATTTTCAAGTTTTCGGCCCCGACGCCTTTTTCATACTGGATTTCCGGCTGCGACGCCAGGGCGGGTTGGAGTGCTTCCCGCAATTTCTCCTCCCCCACCTTGTTCGTAAAACTAAGGGTCACCGCGTCGCCGCCGGCGAATTCCGGTCCCATGACCTTTCCGCCTCGATGAACGCCGTATCCCATCCCCGCCACGATCACCACGGCCGAGCCGATATAAGCCAGCTTGGTCCATTTCATGAAATCCCATTCCGGATTTTTGATGATGTGCAACATGCCCACTTTGTTGAGCCAGTTGCGGTTGAGGAGAGCATCAAAAATCAGGCGCGTGACCACCAGGGCGGTGAACAAACTCAAGGCCACGCCGATGGTGAGAGTGACGCCGAATCCCTTGATCGGCCCTGTGCCCATGTAGATGAGGATGACGGCGGAAATGAGCGTGGTGGTGTGGGAGTCGAAAATGGTGGCGAAGGCGCGGCTGTAGGCGGCCGCGATGGCCCCCCTCATGGATTTGCCCAGCGACATTTCCTCGCGCAACCGTTCGTAAATCAGCACGTTGGCATCCACCGCCATGCCGACTGTCAAGACGATGCCGGCGATGCCTGGCAGGGAGAGGGTGGTGCCGATGGAACACATGATGCCCAAGGTGATCACCAGATTCAGCAGCATGGCGAAATCGGCGATCATCCCGCAACGATGATAATAACACGCCATGCAGATCCCCCCCGCCAGGGTGCCGATCACGGCGGACCAAACGCCCTTGTGAATGGATTCCGCGCCGAGAGTGGGACTGACCTGGTTGCTGGCGACAATATGCACCGGGGTTTCCAGGGGGTTTTCCAGCATGTTCGCCGTGGAGATGGCTTCCGCAATGTCCATGGCGCCGCCGCTGATGCGGCACCGGCCGCCGGTAATAGGCTCCTCGATGTGCGGAGCCGTTTGGATTTCGCCGTCCAGCACAATGGCCATGAAGCCGTCCGTATTGTCCGTGGTCAACTTGCCAAATTTTTTGGCGCCTTCATTGTCAAACTCGATATTCACTTCCGGAGCCCCGGAAGTGTCGCGGCTGGCAAAGGCCTTCTTGATGTATTTTCCGGTCAGCCCTTCCGCCGCCTTTTTCTGCACCAGGTAGGGGGTGAAGGTGACATTGCCGTTGTCGTCCTTGCGCTTCATCTTCAAGATCTCGTAGCCCGGCAGAATAAACGCAGGCTGTTGCAACAGATGCTCCCGGTTCTGCTTATCCACCAGGCGGAATTCGAGGAAGGCCGCCTTTTGAATTTTCGTCCTGGCTTCATCCTGCGCCGCCTGCGAAAGGCCCGGC
>JBEKUQ010000627.1:0-2688 GCA_049514835.1 Verrucomicrobiota bacterium
GCCGGCCCACCGAGGGCTTCCGACGTTGACTGGCCCTTCCCATTTCTCGCGCTCTGGACCGGCGGTTTGCCCAAGAAAATTCCGCCGCCGGCGCTGCCCCTGGCCTGGCATGGCGACGGCCCCAATCCCGTCGGCATCTTCCGCAGTTCATGGACGGACAGCAACGCGCTTTTTCTCGCCTTCAAAGGAGGTTCGGCCAGCCTGGCCCACGCGCACATGGACGCCGGCTCGTTCGTGCTGGACGCGGGCGGCGTGCGCTGGGCCTGCGACCTGGGCGCGCAGGATTACAACTCCATTGAGTCCAAGGGCTGGGATTTGTGGAACATGAAACAGAACAGCGACCGCTGGCGGGTGTATCGCCTGAACAATTACAGCCACAACACACTCACGCTGGGCGGCAGCTTGCACAATGTCGCCGGCCAGGCCCGCATCACCGCCTTTAACGCCGATTCGGCGACGGTGGACCTTTCGCCCATTTTTGCCGGACAGGCGGGCCGGGTGCTGCGGCATTTCTCGGTCGGCAAGAACAAGAAGGTGGTGGTGCGCGACGAGATTGCGGCGGGCAAGCCCGGTTTGTCGGTGCGGTGGCAGATGGTGACGCGCGCCAGCATCAGCGCGCAAGAAAATGAGGCGACGCTTCGCCAGAACGGCAGGATGCTGTCGGCGAAAATCCTGGCGCCGGCGGGGGCGCGTTTTGAGAGCGGCGACGCGCAGCCGCCGGACGATGGGGTGAATGCGCCCAATCCCGGCATGAGCATTCTGATGGTCAACACGATGGTGCCGGCCAGCGGGAATCTGAGTGTTGAAATTGAGCTTGAGCCGGGCGGCTTGGCGGCAGGGCGCTGAAGTTCATTTGGCGGGTCCGGCTGGTTTGAACTGGCGGAAAATGCAAAAGAAGGAAAAAGGGAGCGGAGGGCAATGGGGAAATGGTGAATGGTGAATAGTGAATTGTGAAGGTGGAAGGGATCGGGATGAGCGCGCTCCCGGAAGAGGTCGCTCATAATTGGGGGAGCGCACGGGGAGGATTTGGGGGGTATTTTAAGGATTGACAGGGGACGGGGTGGGAGTCAGGATGGCGGATAAGATGAACCCGCAGGCCGCGCTCACCAGCAGTAGGGCTTTGGTTGGCTCCAAGGCGGAGAGCGTTTTCCTGCCCCTTTTTCTTAAACATGGAGGTTTTGCATGAAAAGTTTATCGCGGAAGTTGTGTCTGTGGGCCGGGGTTACCGGGCTGGCGTTTTTTGGTAATACGAGAGCGGCGCTGGCGGGCGGCGGGGAATCCGCCGGACCGGAGGAGCGGCTGCAACGATTGGAGCAACGGATCAATGATCTGGCGGATCGCCAGGAGCAGTTGATGCGCCGGCTCGGCGCCGCGCTGGACAACGGCGGGCCAATGGGAGGCCAGCCCGGCGGTCCGGGTCAGTTGCAGGGGCCGATGGGACGCCGGGGCGGCGGCGCGGCGCAGTTCCAAGGACCGACGCCGGGGCCGGGTGCTGGAAATGTTGTCCCGATGACGCCGGCAGGGGGGCCGAATGAGATCATGGAAGTGAGGGTGCATCGTCTGGGGGATTTGGCGCGGTTTCTGGCGTTGGTGTGCATGGTGTGCAACGTGCTTTTGGCGATTTGGATTTTCACGGATATCCGCAAACGCGGGGAGGGGTCTGGGATTTTCGTCGTGCTGGCGTTGGTGGCGGGCGTCCCGGCGGCGATTGTTTACGCGCTGGTGAGGATCGGGGACAAGGCGGCGGTGACGGCGAAGTAGGCGGGCAGGGAAGGTGCTTTCACATTTTTGGGTGGGGGTTTTTCATCTTAATCCTCAGTCTGAGGATCGGGCGCGATTAGGATTAAGATTAGGATTAAGATTAAGATTAAGAGGGACCCTCACCTCACCCTGACCCTCTCCCCTCCCATCGGATGGGAGCGGAGAGGGAACAGCAGGGGGGCTTGAGTGGTGCGAGGGAATTGTGTCGAGCAGCGGCTGGTTCAGGGGCGGATTGCCAAGGGGAGGGGCCGCGGTTATGATGGGGGCATGAAAGTGAAGAAATTGTTGCATACCCGTTATCGCGTGAATGATCTGGGCAAGACGATCCAGTTTTACCAGGTGGTGCTGGGGTTGGAGGTGACGCGGCGGTCGAAGTCGCCGCGGGGATCGGAGCTGGTGTTTCTGAAAGCGCCGGAGAGCGAGGAGTTGATCGAGATTTGCTCGTATCCGGCCAGCGGCCCGGTGCTGGTGCAGGCGGATTTGACGCATCTGGCCTTTTCGGTGGAGAGTCTGGAGGGATTCGGCCGGCATCTGGAGTCGCTGGGTTTGAAGTTTTCGGACGGCCCAACGCGGCACGCCAACGGGGGCGCCTTTGCGTTTATTGACGCGCCGGAGGGATATGAGATTGAATTGATCGAGCTGCCGAAAGGGCAGGACCGGTAAATGAAGAAGGGGGACCAGTTCGCCATCGTGCTGGTGACAGCGCCGGACCGGAAGACGGCGCGGGGACTGGCGCGGGCGGCGCTGGAGGAAGGAGCGGCGGCTTGTGCCAATCTGGCGGCGGGCCTGGAATCGCATTATTGGTGGCAGGGAAAAATGGAGCGGAGCGCCGAGGTGCTGATCATTTTCAAAACGACGCGCCGCCGCCTGGGCGCGCTGGAGGAACTGATCTTGCGCAAGCATCCGTACGACACGCCGGAGATTCTG
>JBEKUQ010000628.1:0-2681 GCA_049514835.1 Verrucomicrobiota bacterium
GCGTCGTGGAAACGCCCTCCCAGTTCGTCTGCGAAAGGTCCCAGGCCCCCAAAAAACCGTGCCGTTTCAAGGCCGCCCGCGCCATCCTGGGCCAGCGCCTCGACACCACCCAGCTCGCCAAACTATTGACCGAGGGCCGGACCGATCTCCTCACCCACTTCGTTTCCAAGTCCGGCAAACCCTTCTCCGCCTTCCTCGTCCTGAAGGAAGGCGCCAAGATCGGCTTCGAATTCCCGCCCCGCGGCGGCTAGCCCGATGGAAGGTTTCTGGCGAGCACACATCCCGACGAGTCGGGATGTCGCGGTCGGCGCCCTCGCCGACCGCATCTTCTCACGGCAATGCATATGGGTCTTCGCCCGGCGATGGCCCCGTGCCAGGCGAGGAATCAGAAGCGAATTGCGGTTGTCCGATGGGGCAGGATGCGCTATACTAAAAGTGTGAGGTTGCTTTGCTTATCCCGTTTGATTTGCTGGACAGTTGCGCCGACGGCGGCGTGTTGGCTTGGGTTCGCGTTGCCGGCCCAGGCGGCGCCACAGGCTCTTAAAGGCCATGTGCCGTCGGTGACCAAACGGCTCGCCTCCATTAGACGGCTGGAGAGCAACAGGCGCCTGGACCTCGCCATCGGTTTGCCGTTGCGCAACCGCGAGCAACTCACCAACCTGCTGCAAGAGCTTTATCAGCCGTCTCATCCCAATTTTCGCCGCTATTTGACTGCGGATCAGTTCGCCTCCTCCTTCGGCCCCAGCCAGGAAGACTACCAAGCGGTGATTGATTTCGCGAAGTCCCACGGGCTGGTTGTCAAAGGGACCCATCCTAACCGCACTTTGCTGGATGTCAGCGGATCGGTCGCTGATATTGAGAACGCCTTTCATGTCAAGATGCGCGTCTATCAACACCCGGTTGAGGCGCGCACTTTTTTCGCGCCGGATGTGGAACCGTCCCTGGACCTGGCTACGCCCCTGCTGGCGATTAGCGGTCTGGACAATTATGTCAGGCCGCGTCCGCCGAAGAACCGGACGTCCGCGCCGGTTCAGCCGGCGATCCGTCCGTTGGGCGGTGGCGGAGGTGGCGGAGGAGGCGGGGGAGGCGGGTCGGACACCGGCCCCTTCATGGGCTATGACTTCCGCGGCGCTTATGCCGCCGGCGTTTCGCAGGACGGCACCGGTCAGTCGCTCGGGCTTTTTGAATTGTACGGTTTCTCTGCCCAGGACATCCAGGACTACGAAGATGAAGCCGGCATCTATCCTTACGTCTCCGTGCAACCTATTCTTATTGACGGTTTTGACGGCGATGACTCGAACTTTGATTATTATGAATATGCCGTCGAGGTCACGGGGGACATTGAGATGGCGATTTCCATGGCGCCGGGGTTGAGCAGCGTGTTGGTCTATGAAGGCCCGATACCGCTCTATGAGGCGCCGCTGGAAACAAATTATGTTCAATATGCCACCACGACGGCCCAGATCAATGACGTGCTCAATCGCATGGCCACGGACGACCTGGCCAGCCAACTGAGCTGCTCCTACCAGTTGGATATCAACACTTCCACCGTGCAGATTTTCCAGCAGTATGCCGCGCAAGGGCAAAGCTTTTTTCAAGGCAGCGGCGACCTCGGGGCCTATGCAGGGACGATTGACGAACCGTCCGACGATCCTTATCTCACGGTTGTAGGAGGAACGACGTTGACGACCACCGGCTCGGGAGGCTCATGGGTGTCGGAAACCGTCTGGCTCACCCCTGCGTCAATAGATCCTATATTTGGCAATACTCCAGAGCAGGCGTCCGGCGGCGGCGTGAGCCTCGCTTACGGCATCCCGGCCTGGCAGCAGGGCATCAGCATGACGGCCAACCAAGGCTCCACCACCATGCGCAACCTGCCGGACGTCGCCCTTGTGGCCAACAATATTGATCTCGTCTGGGGTAATGATGTTTTGGGCATGTCGTATGACTTCACGTCGGGGGGCACCAGCCTGGCCACTCCGCTGTGGGCCGGTTTCATGGCGCTGGTCAACCAGCAGGCGGCGGCCAACGGCCAGCCCCCCATCGGCTTTGCCAATCCCGCTCTTTACGCCATTGGCAAAAGCGCCAAATACGGTTCCTGCTTTCACGACATCACCAGCGGGAACAACTTCACTGCCAACAGTCCCGCCAAGTACTCCGCGACGGCCGGCTATGACCTCTGCGCCGGTTGGGGCACGATGATCGGCAGCAATCTCCTGCAGGCGCTGTTGGCGCCGCCGTCGGAAGACCTGGTCGTCATGCCGCCCCTGGGTTTCACCTCCAGTGGGCCTGGCGGCGGGCCTTTTACCGTGGCTTCCCAAACTTACGCCCTGACCAATATCGGCTCGATCCCATTGCAGTGGAGCCTCGTCAACACCACGCTTTGGCTCACCGTTTCCGCGACCGCTGGCACGCTGAAGGCTCACGGCGCCTCGACTTTCACGGTCAGTCTCAATTCCGCGGCCAGCAACTTCTTGATCGGCAACTACAGCGGCAATGTTTCCATTGTTGACGTCACCGACGGCATGGCCCAAAACCGGCAATTCGATTTGTACGTGGGCAATGGCGGCTTTGAAAGCGGCGACTTCACCCTCTGGAACCTTGCCGCCGACACCAACTATACTTTTGTTTTGGCCGCCGATGACACGGACGTGGGTGGAACCGACGCGTTGCCGGGCGTA
>JBEKUQ010000629.1:0-2680 GCA_049514835.1 Verrucomicrobiota bacterium
TTTTCGGTGGAATGCCGGCCGCCATTGGGTTTGTTTTCCTCTGCGATCTCTGCGACTCTGCGCGAGCCATGAAGCCCAACGAAATCACCGCACCTATCGTTGCTGCCGCCTACCCAATTCATCCGCAGCCTGGGCCGGGTTTGGTGGATACGGTGCCCGACTAAAGGAGGGACCTTGTCAGTTCGGGCAAAGACTCTCGCGCAGAGGCCGCCGAGCGCGCAGAGCGTGCGAAAGGGGCCTGCGCCGGACGGGTGAACCGGTGGACATGGCGATTCCGCCGAAAACAGTGAGGAACCGTTAACGAAGCCTTCGAGCATGATCTGGAAGTGGCTTCGGGAGCGCGACCGTCCCGGTTGCAGCCGTCGGCGTCCCGCCGACGGCATCCTTGCAAACGTAACGGAATGTAACCCGTGTGTAACGGGTCCAAAAGTCGCAAGTGCCTCATAATCAACAAGTGTAACGGTGTAACGGGTGTACAGCACTTCACCCTGGCTCCCACTCATCTCCGCAGCCGTCAAAGGGTCAAAGGAGCCAAACCGTACTTTTGCCCAATTACGGCGCAGCTTCATCCACTAATATATGATTCTGTCCGGCCATGATTCTGCCTTCGGTTTTTCTTTCCATTCCCCTGACAAACATTCCCCTGACTTCCTGGTTTTTCAGCAAGCTGGAGTCAACTCCGCCCCGTTTGCTGACATCCTCTTAAAATCGGAAGTTGTTTCTGAGCGATCCCGGAGTTGGGCAAAAGCAGGGTGACCCCTTTGGTTGGCTGACTCCTTGGATGTCACTTTTCTAGGACTGACCCCTTTGCTGACCCCTTTGATTGAGGGGAACTTAGTGGCGGGGGGGCGGAGGGGGGATCGGCCACGTCCACTTTCTTGGGGGGGATGGGGATGCTCACCAGCGGGTCTTCCGCCAGCAGGGCCGGTTCGTAGGGGATCACCAACGTGTGGGTCCGGTCGGTTTTGATGAGACGGTCGCCGCTTTTGGCGTGGATGACCACGCCGGCGTCGGTCTCCAACGGGTAAATGAGTTTCAGGCCGTAAATCGCCAGATCCGGGGAGCCGGGAATTTTTTTCATTTCGGCGCGGATGATTTCGAGGTCTTTGAGGGGCTGCATCAGCTCGCAGTAATGGGCGTCGTTGGTGGGGACCTTGGCGATCTTCAATCCGACATACCACTCGAAACTCATGGTGCCTTTGGGCTGATTGGCCACGAGCATGGCGCGCTCGGCCACCAAACTGTCGCGCATGGGAACGGCAAAGCTGCCGTTGGTGGGGTTGAGTTCCACCGGGATGCGCCCGCCCTTGCTGTCAATATAAACGCGCAAGTCGCGGAATCCGACCGCGGGCCGGGTCGAGCTCATGGCCAGGTACATGGACAGGTTGGTAAAGGTCAGGCTGAGGCTGGCTTCGGTTTTTTGGATTTGATAGATCAGTTCGTAAGGGATGCGCGCCGGCTCGTCTGCGGGAAGAAGGAAGGGCCACAAAAAAAGCAATGCGCCTATTCTCAAGGGCCTGGTTTTCCGGTTCATCAGCGTCAAAAATCCATCTAAATCGAGGCGGCGGCGGGCGCTCCCGACGGAGGGGCCGGCGGCGCCGCGGCCTTGAAACTGGCCCAATGGCGTTGCGGCGTCAACGCCAGAATGATGAGCGCGACCTGGCAGGCGTCGAAGAACATGAGCCAGCGAAAGGCGGCGTCCATGAAGCCATAGGAGTGCAGGCCGATGCCGAGCATGTTGACGCCGAACCAGGAGAAACTGGTGACGATGTTGCCGAAGACGGCCATGGCCATGAGGCCGCGTTCCTTGATCAGGCCGCCCCAGCGCGCGTGGAGGATCATGGCGTTCCAGAGCACGATCAAGAGGGCGCCGTTCTCCTTGGGGTCCCATCCCCAGAAGCGGCCCCAGGATTGATCGGCCCAGATGCCGCCGAGAATCGTTCCCACAAAACTGAAGAGGGTGGCGAAACAAACAATGCCATAAACCATGCGGGCCAGCGTCCGGCCCAACTCGGGCGTGAGCGACCGGGTGAAAAAGCCGCGCACGATGTAAATGATGGCCAGAAGCCCGGCGACAAACATGGAGGCGTAGCCGAGCGTCACGACCACGACGTGGGTGGAGAGCCACAAGTTGGTGTCCAGCACGGCGCGGAGCATTTCCATGGTGTCGCCGCGGCCGGGCGAGGCCCAGAGGTCCTGCAAGGCCAGATGATGGGCGATGTTCAGGGTGATGAAGCCGATGAGTCCGGCGCAAACCAGGCCGATGCCGCCCAGGAAGATGCGTTCGAGAAAAATGCCGAAGAGCACCGCCGCCCAGCCGATGAAGATGGCCGAAGAATAGAGATTGGTGACGGGCGGGCGTCCTTGCAAATACATGCGGAAGATCAGCGCGAAAGTGTAGATGGCGAAGGCCAGGACGAGGAGGAAGAAGCCGGAGCGCCGCGCGGTCGGGGACAAGTTGATCCAGTACAGGCAGCCGAGAATGAGCGCGGCGACACAGGTGACCATGCTGACATAAAACGGCTGGAGGTGGTTGAAGAAGAACTCCTGCCCGCCGGCCTCCAGCGCCGAGGTCAAATCGTTGGAGCGCAGCCAGACCCGGTAGTCGCTGATGGCGCGGTTGAATTCGGCGGGTTTGTCGGAATTGAAGGCGCTGGCCAATCTGGCGTAGTCCATGATC
>JBEKUQ010000630.1:0-2678 GCA_049514835.1 Verrucomicrobiota bacterium
GTCAACCACGTCTGGCGCAGCCAGCAATTGGGAGTTGCCGACAGCGCCCCCGCGTTCACGCAGTTTCCCGCCACGAACGGCATCTACCAGTCCCAATACGCTTCGACCATCAAGGCAAGCGGCAATCCGCAGCCGGTTTATCTGCTCGTGAGCGGCCCGGCCGGGATGCAGGTTGACTATTACAGTGGCGCCATCACCTGGACGCCGCAGGGGCTGGATCAGATAGGGGCCGTTCCGGTGACCATTGCGGCCACCAATTACGCCGGCGCCACCAATTGGACTTTCAACATCAACGTCCCCAACCCGCCGCCGGCCGCGCCTGCCAACGTTCGTCAGGTTGGCGCAACCGAGTATAGCGTGACTTTGGCGTGGGATCCACAAAGCCCGGTGGTTGGGCCGACGACTGTTAGTGTCTTCGTCCCCCATCCCTACCACAGTCCCAGAGGCAGCGGCGGCGGTGTCATTTACACGCTGATTGGATCCACGACTTCGACCAACATAACCATCAGCAATCTGTCACCGAATTTTAACTATGGCTATGCGCTCCATGCCAAGGCTTCCGGCGGCACGTCGGGCTACGTGGGCGTTGGCGCGAGCACGTTAGGCCCGCAGCCGCCGGCCAATCTGCGGGTGACCGGACTGACCTCCACCAGCATCAGCCTCGCGTGGGATGCTTCACCCGGACCGATCCCGGCAACCCGTTACGAAATTTGGGGCTGGATTGGCGGTTTGTTTCCGACCATTGAATATGGGTCGAACTTCACCAGCACGACCGCCACGATCACCGGCCTGACTCCCGGCACCTATGAAGAATGGAGCGTGCGCGCTTACGATGCCGGGGGCAATGTCTCCGGCTTGGCTTCCGGCGTTTTTGCGGTCAATCCCGTGCCCTCGGCCGCGCAGTTGAGCAGTGTCGCGCCCTCGGCCGGTGGCGGGTTTCAAATCACTGCGTCCGAAGGCGGCTCCACCCTGCAAACGGTTTTGATTCAGGCGACCACGAACCTGGCGGACCCCAACTCCTGGGTGCAAATCGGGTCGCTGTTGCCGGCCACAAACCCATTCACCTTCACCGACACCAACGCTGCTCAATACCCGATGCGTTTCTACCGGGTTGTGGCTCCGTGAGCCGGCTCGCCTTTCCGTTTTCCCCCTATTGCGTGGCCATGCCCACTTTGGCGATGCCCAATTGTTGCAGCACATCCACCACTTTGACCACGCTCTGGAAATCCACCTCGTCCGCCGCTTTTACCACGAATTTGGGATCCGGGTCAGCCGCTTTGACGGCGGCCAGCTTTTCCTTGATCTTGTCGTCCGGCACCGATTCATCATTGAGGAACACCTGGCCATGATCATTCACCTCGATGCGATTGATCTTCGGTTTGGGCGCGGCAGGATCCTGGGGAGGCGGTGTGCCTGAAGGAAGCGACATTTCCAGGCTGTTGATCATCTGCGGCGTGGTGATGATGAAGATGACCAACAGCACAAACACCAAATCCAGCAAGGGGGTGATGTTCAATTCATGCAAGGTGCTGTGCCCGCGCTGGCTGGTTTTCTTCATGATTTTTTCTGGTCCGCCGTCTCGGTGGCGAGGTCAAATCTGCCCACGCCGGACCCCTGGCAGACATCGAGCACGGCGCGGATTTGGCGGTACTTGGTCTTGGCGTCGCCGCGCACGATCACGCTCAGGTTCGTGTCGTCGAAGCGCATTCCGACCAGCAGATCGCGCAATCCGTTTATGTCCACCAGCCTTTTGTCCAAATATGTTTTTCCATCCTCCTGCACAGTGATGTAGGTGGGGTCGTGCGGCGGGTCCTTCAGGTGTTTGGAAGCGGCGGGCAGCTTCAACGGCAGGTCGTTGGCCAGGGGCGTGGTGGTGAGGATGAAAATGACCAGCAACACGAAGGCCAGGTCCAGCAGCGGAGTGATGTTCAACTCCGAGAGCGTCCGATGCGCCGTATGGGAACACTTTTTCATGCCGGCCTTCGGCTAGACGCCCATCCGCAACTCGGCCAGTTCGCGGGAGGCCGCCCCGTTGCGCTGCAAGGCGTTGATGAGGCGCGTGGCCAGCGCCTCGTTGGCTTCCTTGAGCTCATCGGCCAGCGGGCGGTTGACCACGTAACAATGTTCGATCTGATTGGCGTAACGGGCGGCGAAACCGTCCAGTTCCTGCGTGATGGCCCGGATGCTGGTGACCATGAAGTTGTAGCTGAACATGGCGGGAATCGCCACCAGCAAGCCGATGACCGTGCAGATCAAGGCCCCCGCCACGCCCGGCGCCATCGCCGTGATGCTCGCCCCCCCGGCGTTGGCAATGCCGGAGAACGTTTCCATCACGCCCCAGACCGTGCCGAGCAATCCGATGAACGGCCCGCCCGCCACCGCGGTGGAGAGCACGATCATCCCCTTTTCCAGCCCCATGGCTTCCGCCGCCGCCGACTCTTCCATCACCACTTTGATTGCCTCGTAGGACGCCGCGCTCACCCGCGTCGCATTGGCCCGGGCGTAATGGTCGGTGTTGCCATGCCCAAGAGCCGGGTCGTGGTTGACGGCTTTGAGGTCGCCAACCGACACCGGATTGTTCTTCAAGTGGTATTCCAGTTCATCGGCGCCGCGAATGTAAAGCTGGTAGGCCGGCGCGCCGGTGAACTCCTCCTCCCGCCGTTTGATGTCCAGCGGAT
>JBEKUQ010000631.1:0-2678 GCA_049514835.1 Verrucomicrobiota bacterium
CGGGGGCAAGGTAAGGAGATACTGGATGGGAACAGCGTTTTGGTTCGTCGTCATTCGAAGAATCAGATCTTCTTCGGGAGGGCGGTCCAGGCGCCTTTTTTGGAACTGCTCTTGACGCAGGTTTCGATGAAGGCGATGCCCATCCAGCCGTCCTCGATATTGGCGTAGAGGCTGCCGTCGCCGACGAATTTGCCGCCGGCCTTCCAGTGGCGCACATCGGCCTCGAAACAGCGATGGAGGCGCGCAAAGGCGTCGTGGAAGGCTTCCGGGTGGCCGCTGGGAATGGTCGGCTCGGCCATGAGTTGGGCGGGCACGTCCTTGGGGAGGAATCCGTCTCCCGGCGAGACGGCGCCGCGCCAGTAAGTGCGGTCGGGCTGGCCGGGCAGACAGATGGTGAGAGACTCGGGTTCTTCCTGACGCCAGCGGAGGGCGCCTTTGGTCCCGGCGATGAGGATGCCGAGGTCATTTTTGCTGCCGATGCAGATTTGGGAGGCGCGCACGAGGGCGGCGCCGCCATTGCTCAGTTTGCAGTAGATGGTGAAATGGTCGTCGAGTTGGCGGCCCTGCACGAAGGTCTCCAGTTGCGCGGAAACCGAAGTGACATCCAGGCCGGTAACGTAGCGCAGTTGCATGAGGGCGTGGGTGCCGATGTCGCCGCCGCAACCGGAGCCGCCGGCGCGTTTGGGGTCCACCCGCCAGACGGCCTGTTGCTGGCCGGTGGCTTCGAGCTTGGTGGCCAGCCAGCCCTGGAGATAATAGCTGTCCACCCAGCGGACCTGGCCGAGCAGGCCGGAGCGGACGATGTAGCGGCTCAAGCGGCTGGTCCAATGGCCCAGATAAGTATGGGCCACGCCGAAGGGAACACCCAGCTTGCGCGCGGTGCGGACCAGATCGCCTGCCTCCTTGAGGTTCAGGCAAAGGGGCTTTTCGCAGAAGACCGGAATGCCGGCTTTGAGGGCCTTCATGGCGGGGTCGTAGTGGACGAAGTTGGGCGTGACGATGAGGATGTAATCCAGCTTTTCATCTTCCGGCAGGGTAGCGTTGGCGGCGATCATCTCGTCGTAGGAGCCGTAACCCTTGATGGGGTAGGGCCACTTGGCCGCTTCTTCCAGGGCGATTTTGGGATCGGGAAACAGCGCGCCGGCCACGACGCGGCGGGTGCCGTCAAAATGAATGGCCTTCTGATGGGGATGGACGATGAAGGCGCCGCGTCCGCCGCCGACCAAGCCGACGTTAAGAGGTTTGTTTGACATAATGGTTCGCAATGGTTGACTGATCAATAAAGTTCCCGCGTTTATGCGGGCCAAAACTTAGAGTTGAATTCCGAATGACGGCACCTTTATAATGGCCAGCGAAAAGGGCGTCAACCCGCGAGTTGCCGCCCGCCGGGCACGAGCGCATCTCATTCTTGCCGAGGCTCCGGCGCGGCTGGAAGCCGCGCGAACCGGCAGGCAAGATGCCTGCCCTACGCGGCGGCCGGCCAATTGCCGGAAATCTCGACAAAGGTGAGATGCGCCCGCCGGGCACGAGCGCCGGAGAGACGAGGACAGGATCCAAATATGCAGGTGGAAATATTGAAATCGAAAATTCATCGCGCCCAAATCACCGCGAGCAACCTGAATTACGAAGGCAGCCTGACCATTGACCGGGCATTGATGGAAAAAGCCGGGCTGCTGGTCCACGAGAAGATCCTGGCCAGCAACATGGCCAATGGCGAGCGATTTGAGACCTACGTGATCGCCGGGGAGGCCGGTTCGGGGGCGATCATCCTCAACGGGGCGACGTCGCATTTGGGCAAGACGGGCGACCGGCTGACCATCATGAGTTTCGCCTTGATCGAGCAGAGCGAAGCCAAGCGCTGGCATCCCCGGATCATCGTCCTGGGCGAGGAGAACAAAATCATCAACGAACGCGGACTATAAAGATGAACCAAGAACTTTGCTCCATCCTCCAACCGCCAACTTCGCTTTGATGTGATGCCAACCGCCGCTCAAGTTGCGCAAGAGCTCCAGGGGGAAGTCCAGGGCGATGGCTCCATCGTCCTGACCGGTTTCGCGCCCGCCGCGGCGGCGAAAGCCGGCGACCTGACCTTCGCTGAAAACGACGCTTTTTTCGCCAAAGCCGAACAAAGCGCGGCCGCCGCCATCCTGGTGGACGGCGCGTTCACCTCGGCCAGCAAGGTGCTGATTCGGGTGCCCAACGCCCGGATAGCCTTCGCCCGCGTGCTGCCGTTGTTCTTCCCGGAGAAGACATTTCGCGCCGGGCTGGACGCGACGGCGCTGATCGCGGCGTCGGCGCAGGTGGATGCGACGGCGCATATCGGCCCGTTCTGTCACATTGGGGAAAACGTGCAAATTGGGGCGCGCGCCGTTCTGCAGGGCGGGAACCACGTGGGCGAAAACAGCGTGATTGGCGCAGAGACGAATTTGTTTCCCGGGGTCATCATTTATCCACTGACGCAGATCGGCCAGCGGGTCCGAATCCATGCCGGGGCGGTGATTGGGGCGGATGGATTCGGCTACGTCTTTGACGGGGGCGCGCATCGCAAGGTGCCGCAAGTCGGGCAGGTCATCATCCAGGACGACGTGGAAATCGGGGCCAACACGACGATAGACCGCGGGGCGCTAGGCCCGACGGTCATTGGGCGAGGAACCAAAATAGACAATCTGGTGCAGATC
>JBEKUQ010000632.1:0-2675 GCA_049514835.1 Verrucomicrobiota bacterium
CACGTCGCGAATGGCGCGGGTCAATTCTTCAACAGTGGCGATGGGGTGGGTCATGCCGCAAAAATTTAACAAAGGGCCTAGGTTTTGACAGCCTCAAGTTTCTCGATCATCTTGCGCAGCTTGATCAAGGCGATGTTTTGAATCTGCCGCACCCGCTCGCGGGTCACGCCGAATCTTTCGCCGACTTCTTCCAGCGTTTTTTCGCTGCCGCCATCCAGGCCGAAACGGTAGGAGAGGATGGTGGATTCGCGTTCGTCGAGGGTCTTGACCATCTCGCGCAACATGCCGGTGACCGTTTTCTCCTCGAGATGTTCGTAGGGCGTGTCGGCGGCTTCGTCCTGCACCACTTCGGCGAAGCTGTTGGTGTCATCGTCGCCGATGGGCGCGTCGAGCGAGGCGGGGCGGATGGCCGCGGTGCGCATCTGGGCGACGCGGGAAACAGACATGCCCATTTCATCGGCCAATTCCTCGTCGGTGGGTTCGCGGCCGAAGATCTCCTGGAGCTTCAAGGCGGTTTTGCGCATGCGGGAAATTTTATCCACCAGATGCACGGGCAGGCGGATGGTTTTGGATTGATTGGCCAGGGCGCGCTTGATGGATTGCTTGATCCACCAGGAGCCGTAGGTGGAGAGCTTGCCGCCTTTGGCCGGGTCAAAGCGTTCCACGGCCTTCATCAGCCCAATGTTTCCCTCGCTGATCAAATCCAGCAGGGGCAGGCCGAAATTCTCGTAATCGTGGGCGATCTTGACCACGAGGCGCAAATTGGCCTTGATCATTTTTTCGCGGGCTTTTTTGTCGCCCCTTCTGATGCGCGCCGCCAGTTCAATCTCTTCCTGCGGGGTCAGGAGCTTGACCTGCCCGATTTCGCGCAGGTAAAGCTTGATGGCCGTCTCGCCGTCGTAGGGCTGCTGCTCATTTTCCGGCGGCCCCAGAAACGGCTCCTCCGCGCGCGGTTGTGCTTCCGCTTCCGGCGCGGGCGGCGCGGGCGCCCGGGCCGCGGATTTCATCTTGGGGGAAGCACGGCGCCGGGCCTTGGGGCGGCCCTCGCGAATTTCTTTGGCGCGCTGCGTTTTCATCCCCGCTGGAATTGGATGCTGAAAAAAGAATGACTCAGGCGCGTTGGCCGTGGCAAGAAAATAATCATCCGGGATGGGGCGGAACCCTTCCGCGGTTGGGGGCGGAACCGTCGGCCGGCAGTTCGATGATCACAGGATGGTCGCTCAACAGCAACGGGACCGAGATGGCGTTGCTCAAGGTCCAGGCCGGCGCGGCCGCCATTGTCGGGTCGTAGATGTTCACCCGGGCGCGCGCGCCGCCCAGATTGACGGTGACGCGGTTCGTGCCCTTGACCTGTTCGCCCCAGACGGCCAGTTCAAACGCGCCGTTGCTTTTCTGCAGGAGCATGTCATGGACGGTGGCCGGCTGGTCCGGGATCGAGTAATCGAGTTGACCCGGCGCGGCCAGGGAATTGGTGTCGGCGAGAATCGCGGTGAGGTTATGCAGGTAATCGGCGGATTTTCTGCCCGTGGCATAATCGCTCTTGTAAAAGCCGAAGGCACCGTCCGGATCGTCCATCAGTTCATAGATGAAAGTGTGCTTCCAGCCGGCCTGGTACTGGTCGAGAAAGACGTTCAGGAAGACCTTGCCCTGGATGTCGTCCCCGGAAATAGTATTGTCAGTGCGCCAGCCCGTTTCCGTCGTCACCTTCGGCAGGGTGGCGAGCCGGCTGGCCGCATAGCCGGGAAAATGCTTCCTCCAGGTGTTGCCGTGGTTGCCAAAGAGGCCGTCAATGCCGGGGACGTTGGTATGGGTGGCGGCTTGGAAGGGCTGATTGTCCGCCAGGCCCTTCCAGTGCCCGCACACGTAGTTATGGACATTGGCGAAGTCCGCATATGGCGTGCCGTCGGGCATCAGGCAGTTGGCGCCGGCCGGGATTGTCAAGTATTGGAGTCCAACGTCGTCTATCTCCGCCCCCATTTCGCTGGAGCCAAACACGGGATAGTTTTTGAGGACGGCGTCGCTTTTCACGGCGCGGTACAAATCGCGCTGGAATTCTGCGACGGGCAGCCAGGTGCCGTTGGTGACCCCCGATCTGTGCCCTTGATAGGTGACTCCGCCAAAATTGTTCGGCTCGTTGGGGCCTTCCACGGCCAGCAGCGCGCCCGCCTCGGCCAATTGCCGGGCGGCCGCGATGGTGGCCGTCAGCGCGTTATTGGCCGCTCCGTCGCGCCGGACGACAAACCGGTCGGAAGGCCCGCTGCCGGGACCGAAGGCGACGAGCACCGCGGCTTGCTGATGAAGGGTGAGCAGGCCGGACATGTCGTAATTCCGATCCGCCCCATCGCGCACGTTCCGCACGCCGAGGTATTGCAGAGGCGCGACCATTTTTGAGGCGTCCTGCCCGTGTTGGACATGCACACAGACTCCGATGGAATTGAGGAAATCATTGGCGCTGAGGGCGGTGGCGCCGGCGGCTTGCGCCGCCGGGAAACCGATCCCCGCGGCGGCGAGCCAGCAGGGCAGCCGAAGGAGGCGCCGCAGGGCGCGGCGGGGAGCGCTTTGCATTGGAAGAGCGGAGTGTGTCAACAGTAAACCAGGAGGGATTGGGAGATGGGATTGATGCGGTTGTAGTTGAGGAGCTTGTCAATGTAGGTGGCGGTGAGGCGCTGGCCGTC
>JBEKUQ010000633.1:0-2672 GCA_049514835.1 Verrucomicrobiota bacterium
ATGCCCGCCCAGAACGCCCCCGTCACCAGCTCCCCGGAATCCTCCAGCGTCACCTCCGGCGACAGCGTCGAAAGATAAATGAACTCCACCACCGCGAAACAAATCAGCAGCGCCAGCCAGTCAATCCGCCGGAACAACGGCGGCACTTTCGCCATCGCGGGCGCCGGCGCCACAGGCAGCGGCGGTGGCTTCGGCGCCTTCATCGGCCCGGTTCCGGCCTTGCCGGCGCCCCCCGGCCCGGCGGTGGCTGTTTTGTTGGGGGTTTTGCCCGGCTTCGGCGAAGCCGGTGTTTGCGGCCGTTCAGGATTCATCGTCTAAAAACTCCGGTTCAAATTTGTGGCCGCCGCCCCGCGCTCTCCGCCCGTTGCCGGCGATTCCCCAATTTGGGCTTCTCCCACCGGCGCCAGCTTCGGGCACGCATTCCATTGCACATTCTCATCCCTTTCGCTCCACACCACCCGCCGCGCCAGATTCGACCCCACGGCCTCCAGGCTCATCCCGTCAACTGCGGTTCCATACCCCGCGGTTACCCCTGCTTTATCGCGATACTGCGCGCTACCGACCGCCACCAAGACCGTCAGCGCGCAAGCCGCCACCGGTGTCAACCAGTTCCAGAACTCCGTCCGCCGCAACGTCCGCGGCGCCGGTTCTTTCCGCCCGAATAACTGCCGCCCCAGCCGCCCCGACGGTTGCCGCGGCCGCCATTGCCCCATTTCCTGCTCCAATGAATCCAATTTTTCCATAATCAAAATCTTTCCGACACACGAATCTTCACATTACCGGCTCGCCGCCGGCGGCGCCAGCTTCCTTTTCCACCCTATAGACACCGCCCATCCGCCAATTTGTATGCTTCATTTCATCCGCTCCCATCTTCCGATCGTTTGCCATTGTACTGGGGGTCGGCGTCCCCGGGTTCCTGATCTTCCTTTGCCTCGATTCGGAGTTCGATTCGGATGAAGATTGGCATCAAGCTCAGGCGGGTGTGGTTCCGCCGGGCTTTTCCAGTTCCCGCAGCAGGTGATGGACAAAGGCCACATTGTCGCACCGCACATAGCGCATCTCGCCGCCCATTCGCGAGAAGCTTTTGCAGAACCGCAAATAGTAGGCCGGATTGTCCTTGGCCGGCTCGCCTTGTATCCAGTCCCAGTGGCCGCCGTCCTGAATGTCCACCACATAGATGCTGTGGCCGCGGATGATCGGGCGCCCGGCTTGCAGGCGCAAATTGTTCACGCAACTCAGGCTCTTTTCAAAAACTTGCGGGCCCATGATCGCCGAGCCGACCGAAAGCACGATCCCGTCATCCAGCCCGTCCACGGAGGTGACGAACGAGCGGAAATCAATCCCGGCCGCGCGTCCGATGGCGGCACCGTTGAACATGGGATGATTGGCGATGATGTCGTAGCCGATGCCGGGATGAACGGTCACGGGAACATTGCGGTTGAAACATTGCGCCACCACGCAGCTTTGTTTCCACGGATGTTTCACCTCGTGGCGTCCGGCGGCCAGACGGTGAACGCGCATGGCCTGGAGCAAGTCGGCGCGGGCGGGGGCGAGCGGATGCGACGGCTCGGAACGCAACGCCGCTTCCAGCGATTCCATGGAGGGAAGGGTCACGCCGTCGTTGGCCGCGAATTGGCCAACCGAGCCGCCGAAACCGCGCCCCTCCAGCGCGCCCGCCAGCAGGGCGAGGTGAATGTTGCGGCCCGTTTCCTCCCAGGCGCCAAAAGTGCCCGTCGCAACATTCTTTTTGACGCTCTCGGTGGAAAGACCGTGGAAGCAAAATTCCCAGTCGTGGATGACGCCCGCGCCGTTGGTGGCCAGGTGCGTGATCCAGCCGCCTTGCGCCAGGCGGATCAAAATCGCCGCCCCGCCGTTTTTGATCAGGTGCGCGCCGTAGATGAGGATCACGGCGGCCTGGCGCCGGCGCGCCTGCGCGATGTGCCGGGCGCATTGCCGGATCTGAACCTGGTTCTGGGGCGCGCAGGCCGGCGGATCTCCATCCGGCGACACCAATATCTCCTCCAACCGCGCCTCGCTGGCGCGCTGGGCCAGTGGAAAAACCTTCAATTTCGTCAAATCAAGCGGCGGCTTCATGTGTCAATAAGAATACATGCTTCACGAGCCAAGGATCATTTTCAACAATTCCTCCGCCGCCTGGTAATCCGCCACCACCGCGTCGGCCCCGGCTTGGAGCAACTGCGCCCGTTTCCAGCGGTCCGCCTGGCCGCTCCCGTTGTTTTCCTCGTCGCTGGCGACGCCGATGGCCCGGCCCCCCGCGCGTTTCGTTTCCTGGATTTCCACCGGGCCATCGCCAAAGGCCAACAGACGGCTGCCGGAAATTGCCTCCCCGGCCAGCAGACGGTCAATGACCAATTTCTTGGAGAAGGCGCCCGGATCCGCCGTGCCGCCGTAAATGTGCCGCCCAAAAAAAACGTCCAGCCCAAGCAGCCGCGCCTCCTCCCGCACCCGAGGCTCGATCGTCCCGCTCAAAATAATCAGGCGCAGCCCCCGCCCGCGCAGTTTTTCCAGAAAAGCGCGCGCACCCCACACCACAAAGTCGTCCGCGCGGGCGCGCCCGCTCTGAAGGTCGCCGGCGCGTTGGGCGATCACGGCGTCGAGGCGGCGCTGGTATTCCCGCAGCAACTCCTCCGGCGCGGGACAAGTTCCGCCGC
>JBEKUQ010000634.1:0-2672 GCA_049514835.1 Verrucomicrobiota bacterium
GGGGCATTGCGGCGGGAGAAGTATGAGGCGGCGTTCAATTTCAGCGGGGCGGACCGGACGATTTTTTTGACGGCGTTGACGGGGGCGAAGTGGCGGCTGGCGCATGAGGGGGGGCGCCGGCATTTCTGGAACCGCTGGTTCATCGCCAACTGGGTGCCGCGCCAAGACCAGGGAATCCCGGTCTATGAACAGCGGCGGCAGGTCTTGGCGGCAGCGGGTTTCGCGCTGGAGCGGGCCCGGTTTGATTTGCGCGTGCCGGTGAAGGCCCAGGAATCCGCGGCGGCGAACATCCCGGCAAATTCCATTCACTTGTCCATCAACGCCGCCAGCACGCCGCTGAATGAGTGGCCGCTGGAAAACTGGGCGGAACTGGCCAGGATGCTGCTGGCGAGCGACCCGGCGGTGCAGTTGGTGGCGACGGCCGGGGCCAACGCGCGCGAGGCGGCGCGGCTGGACCGGCTGGGCGAGGCAGTGCCGGACGGGCGGCTGTTGTGTCTGCCGGGGCTGAACATCGGACAATTGGCGGCGTTGCTGCAACGCTGCCGGCTGCACATCGGCCCGGATACCGGCGTGCTGCATCTGGCGGTGGCGCTGGGGGTTTCGACCTTCACCCTGTTTCGCAAATCAGCCAACATGAGGCAATGGCTGCCGCCGGCCGGTCTGCAACACAAGTATGTGGCGGCGGGCTGCCGATGCCTGGAAGAGGGGCGGAAGGATTGCCAAGCCGAGGGCCGGGCGGAGTGTCTGGCGTCCATTTCGGCGGCGGAGGTGTTGGAAGCCATTCGCCCGCTGCGGCCCATATCGGGGCAGCACCTTAAGCTTTGAACTTGGCGCGGGGAGGGGCATATTGGGCGAAGCGAGCATGATCAAATTTCTCATCAAGCTGTGGATAATAAACCGGCGCTATAAAGGACGGTTCCTGCTGGGGGTGCTTTTTGGGATATTGAACGGACTTGGGCAGCCACTGGTGCTGGGAACGGCGGCGTTTGTTTTGTGCGTGATGTTCACAAACAATCACCCGGAAGATTTGCAAAGACTGGCCGGCAGCGTGCCGGGCTGGGTTCCGGGCTGGATCCGCGATTTGTTTATTCACCTGAAGCAGTGGGGCGCGGCGCAGGCGGCCGGTTCGATGACGTGGAAAATGCTGATCGTGGGCCTGATCCCGCTGGTGGTATTGTTACGCGGCATAGTGGCCTATCTGAGTTCCTACCTCATGGCCTGGGTGGCGCTGCGCAGCATCTGCGATTTGCGGGTGCGGCTGTTCGGGCATCTGCTCAATCTGCCGCTGAGTTTTTTTACAAAAACCAGCACCGGTGAATTGATGTCGCGCACCGGGGACGTGCTGGTTTTGCAGAACATGATCGCCCTGTCGCTGGTCACCTTGATTTCTTGCCCGGTGACCCTGCTGAGCTATTTGTACGTGATGGTGAAGGTGGATCCGAAGCTGACCCTCCTCTCTTTGCTGGTGTTGCCGTTATGCGTCATACCGATCACCATTTACGGCCGGAAAGGCCGGCAGGGCAGTGCGGCCATCCAAACCGAACTGGCCGGGCTGGGCAAAGTCATGCACGAAGCCTTTACCGGCAACCGCATCATCAAGGCCTATAATCTGGAGGCGGTGGTGGTCAGCCAGTTCAAAGCCAGGGTCAACCTCTTCCGCAGCCACTGCATGCGTGTGGTCCGCGCGACCGAATCTCCCGGACCGCTGATTGAGTTTATGGGTTCGATCGGCATTGCCGTCATGTTCCTCTATCTGGGCCGCAGCACGAGTTCGCTGGATTTTCCCACATTTGTCGGCGCGATGCTGATGATGTACGCGCCGATCAAGAACCTCATCCGGATGCACAGCCAGATGACGCAGGCGCAGGCGGCGACGCAACGGGTGTTTGAGTTGCTGGCCACGCCCAACACGCTGACGGACCCGGCCCACCCGGCGCCGCTGGAGGCGGCGGGGAAGGAAATTCACTTTGACAACGTGAGCTTCGGCTATGGGGCCAAGCTGGTGCTGCGGGACATCCAATTGAAAGTGAAACCGGGGCAGATGGTGGCGCTGGTGGGGCGGACCGGGTCGGGCAAAACGACGCTGACCAACCTGCTGCTGCGGTTCTACGATCCGACGGCGGGGGCGGTGCGGATCGGCGGATTGGATTTGCGGGAGGTGGCGTTGCACGACCTGCGCTCGCAAATCGCGGTGGTGACGCAGGAGGTGATCCTTTTCAACGACACGATTCGGAGCAACATCGCGTGCGGACGGCCCGGGGCGAGCGCGGCGGAAGTGGAGCAGGCGGCCAAACACGCGCACGCGCACGAATTCATCCTGGAGAAGCCGGGGGGTTATGAAGCGGGGATCGGGGAGAAAGGGGTGACGCTTTCGGGCGGGCAGCGGCAGAGGCTTTCGCTGGCGCGGGCGATATTGAAGAACGCGCCGATCCTGATCCTGGACGACGCGACCAGTTCGCTGGACAACGAATCGGAGCGGCTGGTGCAGGCGGCGCTGGATGAATTGATGAAAGGGCGGACGACGATATGCATCGCGCACCGGCTGTCCACGATCCAGCACGCGGACTTTATACTGGTTCTTGACAACGTAAATTTTGTGTAAGCGGGCCTGCACGCGGAGCTGCTGGCGCGGGACGGGTTTTACCACAAGCTGTATATGCTGCATTTTCACA
>JBEKUQ010000635.1:0-2670 GCA_049514835.1 Verrucomicrobiota bacterium
GACCAGCCGGCGAAAACTTCCACCACGCCGATTTTTTCCAGGGCCTTGTAAATGGATTTTCGCTTGTCCACCTTGCCCGCGCTGACCAGCAGGCGCACAGAGTCCCAGCGGAAGGTTTTGAGTTCCTGGGCCAGCTCGCCGAGGGCTTCGGTGACGATGGCGGCGGAGGCCGTCCGATCGTCGCCAAGAAAATTGCAGTTTTGCAGCCAGACGACTTTGGCGCTGCCGAAAAAGGGGAGCGTTTGCAGGGCCTCGCGCAGTTGGGCCAGCGCCTTGAGGGCCTCGCCGCTGTTGTTGACGGAGGCGTCAATGATCTCGTGGTCCATCCCGCCAAGCTGGCCGCTCCATTGCTGGAAGACTTCGCGGGCGCGTTGCTTGACGCTGAATTCGTCTTCGCCACAGACCAGGAGCACGGAGGAATCAGCCATGGCGAAAGAGGGCGTTAAAAAGGCCCGGTTTACTCGGTTTCCCCGGTTTCGCCCCGGCCTTCGTTGATCTGGTCCAGATACACCGTCATGTCGTCAACCTGTTCAAACAGGGAGGAAGCGACGTAGATTTTGCTTTTCTGCGAGGTGGCCAGGGCCAGGCAATCGCTGGGACGGGCGTCAATTTCCACGATTTTGCGGCCCAGTTCGTTTTCCTGCTGGAGGATGAGCCGGGCATAATAGGTGGAGTTTCGCAGCTCGGTGATGACGACGCGCTCGATGTTGACGCTGAAGCCCTTGAAGATGCTGTTGATCAGATCGTGGGTGAGCGGACGTTCATTGGGGATTTCGCGCAAGTACATGCTGATGGCGTTGCCGATGTTGCGCTCGACCTGGATGACAAATACCTTCTGCTGGTTGCCAACGAAAATGGCCCAACCGCTGTTGGCCGGCACCATCCCGCGAATTTCCACGGGCAAAACGTCGCTTTTCATGCCTCAAGAGTAAGCCGGGGCTGGAAAAAAACAAGTGGGGGGGTGGAGAAATTGCGGGTTCCGGGTTGCGGATTGCGGATTGCCAAGACCCCCTCCTTTGACTCAAAATCGGCGGCATGGATTTCGCGAAGAAGATTCTTTCCGCCGCCGCCCTGCCCGCCTGGCGTGAAGAACTCCGCCGCCAAGGAAAAAAACTGGTGGCGACCAACGGCTGCTTTGACCTGCTGCACCGCGGGCATGTCAGCTATCTCCAACAAGCCCGCCGCCTGGGCGATGCCCTCCTGGTCGGCTTGACCAGCGACGCCAATGTCCGCCAGCTCAAAGGCGCCGCACGCCCGGTCAACCGCGAGGGCGACCGCGCCGCCGTGGTGGCGGCGCTGGGATCGGTGGACGCCGTATTTGTCTTTCCTGAACAAGACGCGCGCCATTTCCTGGAAGCCGTCCGCCCCGATATTTATGCCAAAGGCGGCGATTACACGATAGACACGATCAACCAGGACGAGCGCCAGTTGCTGGAAAAACTGGGGGTGAAAATCGTCATTCTCCCCGCCGTGCCGGGCCAATCCACCAGCGCCACATTAGAACGGTTGATCAGTCGAACGATCCAACACTAAACTCACCCTATGCCATCCGACATCTTCCACGCCAGCCGCTGGACCAGCGGCAATCATCTCTTCCCCACCGTCATCGAGGTCACCGACAAATCCGTCATGCGCCGCAAGCGCTCCTGGTTCAATGTGGATGAGATGAGCATTACCGTTACCAAAGTCGCCTCCATTCACATCAAGACGGGGATTATTTGGTCCAAGATTCTCATCGAATCCAGCGGGGGATCCGACCCAATGGAAAGCCACGGCCACACCAAGGCCGACGCCCGCCGCATCAAGGAATTGATCGAAGGTTATCAACATGGCGCGGCCAGCCCGCCCGCCGCCGCTTCCGAGACTCCCTCATAATCCTGATCTTAATCCTGATCTTAATCCACGCGCCCGAGGGCGATCAGGATTAAGATTACGATTACGATTATGAGCAAGAGGGGAACCCCAAAAGTCGAGAAGGAATCCCCACTGCGGGTTATCCCCGGTTTGACTTGCCGGGCCGGCGAGTTCATATTGTCCCAATGAGCTTTGACATTTCACCGCTGCTGGACCAGTGGGATTACCAGCCCGGCCAGCTTGTGGTCAGGAAATTCCTCGGCAAGGACGGCTTGGAGAAAATTCAACTGCGCGTGGACCTGGGCCTGCTGCAAATGAACGCCCGCGGACGGCCCGACGGCAAGCACCCCTACGGGCGGGAATCGCTCCTGGAATTTTACGAGGCGCAGATGGATAAGTTTCAAAAAGAGCGGCGCGGGGATGAAAAGAGCTTCCGCCTCACGGCGGAGGATTGCGCGCGTCTGCAACAGGAGGCCTTGCAGTATCATCACCGCTACATCTGCCTGTTCCAACTGGAGGAATTCGAGGCGGTGCTGCGCGACACGGAACGGAACCTCAAGGTGTTCGATTTCGTGCAGGAGCACGCCGCCACGGAGGAAACCGCCTGGGCGCTGCAACAGTTTCGCCCCCAGCTTTTGATGATGCGGGTTCGCGCCCGCGGCGCCCTCGCCCTCAAGGCCAACCGCTACGATCAAGTCGTGCAACTGGTCGAGAGCGGCGTGGAGGAATTGCGCCAGTTTTACCGCGAATACGAGCGGATGGACCTGCTGGAGCAGAGCGGCGAGATTCAATCCCTGGAGGCCTGGTTGCAGGAAA
>JBEKUQ010000636.1:0-2658 GCA_049514835.1 Verrucomicrobiota bacterium
CTGGTGTTTGCCATCGGCGGCTGCGCCTGCGGCGGCGGCATCTGGCACGACACTTACGCGGTGCTCGGCCCGGTGGAAAAAGTCATCCCGGTGAACTTCTACATTCCCGGCTGCCCGCCGCGGCCGGAAGCGATCATCTATGGCGTGGCCGTGGCGGTCGGGTTGGTGGACAAGAAGGTGGCGCCGGTCACGTTCAAACAACTGGAGATGCCCATTCCGCGCTACCACCCCGCCGATTTGAGCGGCCGGGACGAAATGGTGGTTTACGAAAAGGTGGACAAGATTTAGTTTGAGAAAATGCACGAGTATTCGATCATGCAAAGCGCGCTCCACCAGGCTTTGGAGGAAGCCCGGCGGGCCGGGGCGGTGCGCGTGCATGAAATCCGGCTGCGCGTCGGGGTTCTCAGCGGCGTCGTGCCCGACGCGCTCCAGTTCGCCTTCGAGGCGCTGACGCCCGGAACGCCGGCGGAAGGCGCGGTGCTGGCGATTGAAGAGGTCCCGGCGCGGTTCTGGTGCGCCCCCTGCGGGCGGGAGTTTGTCTCGCTCAATTTATATTCGGAATGCCCGGATTGCGGAAACCCCAGCAACGAACTTCGCGCCGGCCGGGAACTGGAATTGAATTCCTTGGAGGTGGACCATGTGTGAAGATTGCGGCTGCGGATTGACTGGCGGGATTCCCGTGACTGTTTCCGGCCACGACCACCAGGACCCCGTTGGGCATGAGCACCATCACCACGGCGAGGAGCACGATCATGGCCATTCGCACCCTGAACATTCCTCCGAACCCGCCGCGGCGCAACGCCGGACGTTGGAACTGCGGCACGCCATCCTCGAAAAGAACGACCGCCTCGCCGAACGCAACCGCGGCTTCTTCCGGGCGCGCGGGCTGCTGGTCATCAATGTCCTTTCCTCCCCCGGTTCGGGAAAAACGACGCTGATTGGCGAAACCATCCGCCGGCTCGGCCCGCGCCTGAAGTCGGCCGTCATTGTGGGCGATCTGGCGACGGACAACGACGCCCGCCGCCTGCGCGAATCGGGCGCTCCAGTGGTGCAGATCAACACCGGCACGGTCTGCCACCTGGAGGCGGACATGGTGGCCCGCGCCGTCAAGCAACTGGACCTGACCGGCCTGGACCTCCTCATCATCGAGAACGTTGGCAACCTGGTCTGCCCGGCCAGCTATGATTTGGGCGAAGACCTGCGCGTGGTGCTGTTGTCGGTGACGGACGGCGAGGACAAACCGCTGAAATATCCGCCCATGTTCCACCTGGCCAACGCCGTCATCGTCAGCAAGGTGGATCTGGACCGGGCTTGCGACTTCAACCGCGAGGCGGCGACGGCGAACCTCCGGCACATCGCCCACCACGCCCGGCTGTTCGAGGTCTCGGCCAAGGCGGGGACCGGCATGGAGGATTGGTGCGACTATCTGGTGCGCCAGCATGAGGCCGCCAAAAAGCGCGATCCGCTGTAAGCGGCGCGCCCTTTCCAGATTCACCCCGGGCCTTGAGCAGCAATGGCGGCAAGGGATGCCGGCTGATTTGCGAACCCACGAAACCAAACTCCACCGGGCGGGGTTGAATCCTTCACGGTGCGGCCGGCAAAAGGCAATTCGTGAACAAAATTGTAATCATATAAACCCGTCTTTTGCCTTGTTCACGCCGCGCTGGAAAGGAACGCAGTAATGAAAAGCAAAATCATCCGCAGAACCGGGTTCACCCTGGTCGAAATCATGATCGTGGTGGCCATCATCGGCCTCCTCGCCTCCATCGCCATTCCCAACTTCATCCAGGCGCGGCGGAAGGCCCAAATGAACGCGTGCATCGGCAATCTCCGCTGCATTGACGATGCCAAGCAGGAATGGGCGTTGGACTTCCACAAGCAGAACACGGACACGCCGCTGGGCGGCGATTTGCAGCCCTACCTGGGACGCGCCGCGGCCGGGGCGCTGCCATGCTGTCCGGCGGACGGAGCCCAGACGTTTGCGACGAGCTATGATCCGCAAAGCGTGGGGGCCAAGGCGGTGTGCCTGATCCTCCCCGCCACCCACAGCCTGCCGTAACCGGCGGCGACGGTTGGAGCCGAGGGCGTTTGTTCGCAACATCTACGTTTTTGCGTAGATGTTGCAGGACGCTCGGTTGCAGTTGCGCCGCCTTAGGGTGTTTTCCTCACCAGCCAATGACTTCCCGTGGCATCAGTTCCGTAGCCGCAAACATACACGTTCCCAAGGGTGTCACTGGCGCAACCATAGGCTCGTGAGGTGCTGCCATAGAGAAAGGTATCTGCCACCGACCAAGTCGCGCCCCCGTTGCTGCCCTTCCATACCACCCAGTTAGGTCCCCCGACGACATACACGTTCCCGGCCGCGTCGCTGCCCATTCCATCCACGAAGGCGGTGTTGGTCGAGACGAGCACATTGGACCAGGCGGCCCCGCCGTTAATTCCCTTGCGAACAACCCAATAGAATTGGGTCGTGGAACTCTTCTTGGTGACCGTGGTCACGCCCACTCTGCCTGCCGTAAAAAGGTTGCCCGCGTTGTCCACCGTTAAACCATTCAGGCCGCTGCTGGAGGCATTTGGATAAGCGTAGTCGTCCACGATGGACCAGGTCTGGCCCGCGTTGGTGGTCTTCCGCACGATCCAATGGTAACCGCCATAACC
>JBEKUQ010000637.1:0-2654 GCA_049514835.1 Verrucomicrobiota bacterium
ATTGCAGCAGCGCGGCAAAACTGTGTTCCTTTTGCTCCGTCGGCCAGTAAAGCTGCGGCGACAAATAATCCACCCATCCGTTCTCCAGCCACGCCCGCGAATCCGCGAACAGCGCCTCGTAGGAATCCAGCGCCGCCGTCACCCCGGCCGGATAACCGGGCCGCCAGATGCCAAACGGGCTGATGCCAAACTTGACCCACGGCTTTTCCTTCTTGATGGACTCATAAACCAGTTGCACAAAGAGGTTGATGTTGTCCCGGCGCCAATCGCTCCGTCCCTGTTTCCCCCCCTCCCTCTCATACAGCCGCCACTGCGCCTCGTCCGGAAAATCCGCCGCCTTGTAGTCCTTGGTCGGGTACGGATAAAAATAGTCGTCCAGGTGAACCCCATCAATGTCGTAACGCCGCACCACGTCCATGATCACCTCCCGGCTGTAACCCCGCGCGCGCGGGTCCGACGGATCGAGCCACTGAAAATTGCCCGCCAACCGGACCAGTTCCGGATGGGTGTTGTTGACCGAATTCCTTGCCAGGGCGCTTTTGTCGTCCCGCGAACGGACGCGAAAAGGATTGAACCAGGCATGGAGCTCCAGGCCGCGCCTGTGGCATTCCGCCACCGCAAAAGCCAGGGGATCGTAGTAGGGCTTGGGCGCCACGCCCGCCTTCCCGGTGAGAAAGGCCGACCACGGCTCGATTTTGGAATCGTAGAGCGCGTCGCAGCAGGGGCGCACCTGCAAGAGGATGGCGTTCAAATGCAGCGCCGCCGCGCGATCCAGGATGGCGGTCAGTTCGGCTTCTTGTTGACTGGCGTTCAGGCCGGGGCGGGACGGCCAATCCAGATTCTGGTAAGTCGCCACCCAGAGGCCGCGAAATTCCCGCGCGACCGGGGGCGGGCGGTCCGCCGGGGCCGTCGGCGGTCGCGCGGCGGATTCCGGCAGCGGCGTGGGGGCGCGGGGAGACGAGTTGGCGCAACCCGCCAGCAGCAGGAGTGTCAACCGCAGACCCTGGCGCATCCTTGTCGTCATCAATGGCTGAAAACACACCATTATCAGCCGCCACGCGAAATGGAAAGAAAAAGTTCGCTCCTAAAAAAACGAAAAACCCTGCACTTTCCGCTTTGAACCCGCCGCCAGCGCCGCTATACTCCCTCCCGAACTAGAGCCGCGCCATGACGCAAAAAATGCGAATGACCGTCACCACCAGCAACGTCCTCTCTGTCATCCTGGGGGGCGGGCATGGCCGGCGCCTCTTCCCGCTCACCCGCGACCGCAGCAAGCCGGCCGTGCCCCTGGCCGGCAAATACCGGCTGGTGGACATCCCCATTTCCAACTGCATCAATTCCCGTCTGCAACGCATTTATTTGTTGACCCAGTTTAATTCCGCCTCGCTCCACCGCCATATTTCCCAATCCTACAAATTCGACCATTTTTCCGGCGGATTTGTGGAAATCCTCGCCGCCGAACAAACCCTCACCGACACCTCCTGGTACCAGGGCACCGCCGACGCCGTGCGCAAGAACCTCCTCCATTTCCTCACTCATGACTTCGAGCACCTGCTCATTCTCTGCGGCGACCAGCTTTACCGCATGGATTTCCGCGAGTTGATCGCCGAACACATCCGCTTCGGCTCCGACCTCACCATTGCCACCATTACCGTCGGGCGCGAGCAGGCCAAGTCTCTGGGCATCATGGAACTGGGCCCGGAACAGCGCATCACCCGCTTCGTCGAGAAACCCCAGGAGCCCGCCGTCCTGGATTCCCTCCGCGTTGACCCGGCCCGCTATGCCAGCCTGGGCATTGAAGGCGACCAGGAGTTCTTCCTCGCCTCCATGGGCATTTATCTCTTCAAGCGCGAGGTCATCCTCAAGATGCTCGACAGCTCGCTGACCGATTTCGGCAAGCACGTCGTTCCCGAAGCCATCAACAGCCACCGCGTCCATGGCTACGTCTTCCAGGGATATTGGGAGGACATCGGCACCATCCGCTCGTTCTTCGAGGCCAACCTCGACTTGACAGCAGACCTGCCCCGCTTCAATTTCTTTGACATGAGCGCCCCCATCTTCACCCGCCCGCGCTTCCTGCCCGCCTCCAAAATCAACGGCGCCGAAATCAGCCACGCCAGCATTTCCGACGGCTGCATCATCAACCGTTGCCGCGTCAACCACAGCATCCTCGGCATCCGCAGCCTCATCGAGGAAGGCTGCGACATCAACCGGGCCATCCTCCTCGGCTGCGATTTTTACGAATCAGAAAGCTCCATCAAGCAGTACCAGGCGCGCGGCCTGCCGCGCATCGGCGTGGGCAAAAACACCAAAATCGAAAATGCCATCGTGGACAAAAACGCCCGCATTGGCGAGAACTGCCGCATTTCCCCGGCCGGCAAGCCGGAGAGCCTGGACCATCCGCTCTACTACGTGCGCGACGGCATCGTCATCATCCCCAAGGGCGGCCTCATCCCTCACGGCACCGTCATCTGACGCGCCATCTTTCCTTCCCCTCCTCCTCTTCATCCTAATCCTAATCCCCCTCCCGCCCTTCATGTGCCGGTCGTGCCTCTTCGGGTGCATTTCTTTCTTGGCTGTCTTCTGCCGGTGAAAGCTCTCACATTTTAAGATCTATTGAGAATTGGTCATTGAAAATTTGTCATCTGTCATTT
>JBEKUQ010000638.1:0-2650 GCA_049514835.1 Verrucomicrobiota bacterium
CATCCCGTTCCCCGGCGGATTGTTGATCGTCTCCAACTCCGGCCTTGACCTCGCCTTCGACGTGGCCGTCAGCAACAACAACGCCCTCGCCAAGCTGGGCGGCGTCCCGCTCAATTCGTTGACAGGCTCCATCAATCCCAAAACCGGCCTGCTCAGCGTCACCTTCGGCAATGGCAACGGCAAGGCCGCCACCGCCGGCGCCGGGGCCGTTCTGCAATCTTCCAACAGTGCCGCGGGATTCTTTGTCACCAAGACCGCCGCCGGATTGATCACGCTCCAGACCGACCTTGCCGGCTTGGCCCCAATGCTTTTCCAACAACCGGCCAGCCTGAATTTCGCCCCCAACACCAGCGCCCGTTTCTCCGTCCTGGCCGTCGGTTCGCCCCTGTTGAGTTATAAATGGAGACTGAACGGAACCCCTCTGGCCGACGGCGGGAGTATCTCCGGCTCCGCCACCGGGCAGTTGAACCTCACCCCCGCTCTGCTCGCCAACGCCGGCAGTTATTCGGTCGTGGTCTCCAATTCCTATGGCGCGGCCACCAGTTCCGTGGCCGTCCTGGCCGTCCCGCCGCCCACCTTGACCCTCAAGCCGCTCCTCTCCGCCGTGACCTCGCCCGCCCTGACCGTGCAGGGATCGGCCTCGGGAAAATTCGGCGTGACCGCCGTCCTCTATCAGCTCAACGGCGGTCCGTGGACTCCCGCCCTCACCTCCTCGCAATGGACCAACTGGTCCGTCCCGGTGGCGTTGCAGCCGGGAACCAATATTTTCCGCGCCTTCAGCGTGGACCCGGTGGGCCATCCCTCCGCCGTCCAAACCGCCCCTATATTTTACTTGACTCAAAGCGCCATCACCCTGCTCACCTCCGGCCCCGGCAGGATTTCCCCCGGTTTCACCGGCAACTCCCTCGCGGTGGGCCGCAATTACACCGTCACCGCCGTGCCCGATCCCGGCAATTTGTTTTCCAACTGGACCGGCGCCGTCAGCAGCACGGCTGATCCGCTGAACTTCGTCATGGTGTCAAACATGGTGTTGACGGCCAGTTTCGTCCCCAATTTCTTCCTTCCCTCCGCTGGCATTTACAACGGCCTGTTCTTCTCCGCCAACGGGGTCGCCCAGGAAAGCTCCGGGATGCTCTATGACATGGTCCTCAAGACCAACGGCCTTTACACCGGCAGGCTCTTCGTCGCGGGAACCAACTATTCCCTCTCCGGCGGCTTCGACATCTTCGGCCACGCCGCCGCCAGCTTCGGCTCTTCCAATGCTCCCGGCGGGCCGTTGCTGCTCGACATGAGCTTGCAGAAAGCTCCCACCAACCAGATCCTCGGCACCGTTTCCAGCAATTCCTGGGTGGCCAATTTGACCGCCGAACTGGCCGGCAACGCCCTCCCGTCGGCCCAGTACACCATGCTCTTTTCGGCCTTCAACGCCTCCACCAATTCCCCTCCCGGTGACGGCTACGCCCTCGTCACCAACCACGCGGGCCTGGTCTCTCTCACCGGCGCCCTGGCCGACGGCACCCCTCTCACCCCATCCGTGCCCTCGTCGGCCAACGGCGACCTCCTGGTCTATGCCAGCCTTTACCACGACACCGGCCTGCTTTTCGGCTGGATCAACCTCAACAATCTGCAGGCTGCCCCGCCCGCCAACCTTCTCACTTGGATTAAGAAGCCATCCGGCCCGGCCACTCTCTATCCCGCCGGCTTCACCAACACGCTCTCCCTGCAAGGCGCCCTTTGGACCGCTCCGCCCGCCAATTCCCCGGCCATTTCATATCCGAAGGGAAATCTCTCCATCACCAACACCAGCTTTGACCTGGAATTCACCGTCGCGGTGCTCGGCAATAATTCCTTGACCAAGCTCGGTGGCACCCCGCCCAATTCGTTGACCGGTTCCATCGCGCCCACGACGGGCTGGTTGAAGCTGGCCTTTGGCAACGGCAATGGCGCCTCCACCATCCAAGGAATGGGCGCCGTTCTACAAGATCAGAACATCGCCGGCGGCTTTTTCCTCACCGCCACCAACGCCGGCTCGATCATCCTGGGGTCTCCTCAGTGATGAACCGCCACACCGGGCAGCGCGGCCCTATTTCTTTTTCTCTTTGCCCGCCTTGAACTCCGCCCAGAGCCAGACCAGCAGGGCCGGGCCGAAGCAAATCGCCACACCCAGCGGCACCAGCCACAATCCCCAATATGCTGAATTTGTTTCCGTCATGGCCTCAACCTCGCACGGCGCCGCCCATTGTAAAGCGGGACTTCAATGCCCCGGCTCCAGAATCTCCGGCCGCAGCCAGCCGATCCCCTGCGCCGGCAGCCGCGGGTCCAGCGAGCCGGGGACCATTTGCTCCAGGCCCAGATGCCCGTCCGCGAAGACCACGCCGGCCCGCTGTTGATGCCGGAATTGGCCGTTGGGTTGCGGGCCGGGCTGCCCCGCCTCGTTGTCAATATAATACCATTCCTCAAACATCGGATGCCTGGCCGAGGCCGGCGCCTCCCACGTGTTCACCTGAGCCGAATCCGCCAAAAAGGCCAGCCGGGCCGGCGCCGCCAGCCTCGTCATGTTCAGCGGCGGACCGTAGATGGAGGCGTTATAGCCGTAGTCGCACGTCGGCACCGCGGCCTTCAATTTGAATTGCGGCGACCCATAGTCGAA
>JBEKUQ010000639.1:0-2644 GCA_049514835.1 Verrucomicrobiota bacterium
TAGAGGCGGTCTTTGGGAAATTTCCAGACCTCGGCGACGAGTTCCCAGGCCCATGCGATGGCTTCCTTTTTGAAGTAATCGCCGAAGCTCCAATTGCCGAGCATTTCGAAAAAGGTGTGGTGATAGGTGTCCAGGCCGACATCTTCCAGGTCGTTGTGCTTGCCGCCGGCGCGGATGCATTTCTGGGTGTCGGCGGCGCGGGTGGGCAGGCCGGGGACGGCACCGGGCCACTGGTTGACGTCGGCGGCGCGCTGGTTGAGGAAGATGGGGACAAACTGGTTCATGCCGGCGTTGGTGAAGAGAAGGCCGGGGGAATCCGGCATCAGGCTGGCGGAAGGCACGATGGTGTGCCCCTTGGATTTAAAAAAATCCAGGAACGATTGCCGAATTTCAGCAGATGTCATCGTAAGGAGTTTAAGGGGCAGGTCCCCAAGTGCAAAGGCAATTGATGGCGGAGGGCGGGATTTTGCCTCTTCGAGTCATAAAAAAACTTATTTTTTAACCTTGATTAACCTTGATTAACCCTGATTAACCCTGATTGACCTTTGCTGGAGCGGACCGGCGGAGTGCGGGCGGCGATGGGGGGCCAAGGCAGAAGGAGGGATTGGGGAAGCCTCATTGGGGGGCTTCGCCGCGGCACTCCGGCTGCCATTGCGACTTTCACGGGAAGGATTTTATACTTAATGGTGCATTTTGTCAAAGGAAAAATGATACATAATGAGTTACTTTACAAGTGTCTAAGCGATAGGGGTTTAAAGGGACCCGCAGGCGAAGCCGTTTGGGCTGGAAGATTCCGCCGACGAAACGCCGACGGAGGCGGTCGAGACGACCGCGCTGCCCTGAAAGTGGCTAATAATCGGGGCGGAGGGCAGCGGCGGATGGGCCGCGCTACTGCAAGGCGAGGTTGGCGCGGGACTGGCCCTTGGCGGTGGTGCTGATGGGCGCGGGGGCGAGGATGAAAAGGCGGTCGGCTTCGACTTTGCCGGTGTTGACCAAGGCGGCCTGCACGTTGCGGGCGCGGGCTTGCATCAAGGCTCGAAGATCGTCGGCACTGATCTGGATGGCCGCGAGCAGGCTGGCTTCCATCTGTTCCTGAGTGGGTTCGGAAGCCGCTGCGGCCACGGTGTTGGTGCCGGCGGACTCCGGCCCGGTGTTGGCAGCGACCTTGGCGCTGAGAGGTTTCTGGGGGGAGGACTTTGGAACAGGCGGCGCGGCCGGGTTGAAGTCCAAATTGGCACGGCTGGTCATAAGCATCAATCGTTCGCCGCCCTTCATGGATAGTTGGGAGCGGATGAAGGCGGCCCTGCGTTGGGCGGCGACATCGGTTGGCGGGAGGATGGCGACGTTTTTTGGGGTGGCACCGGCTTCGCGGGGCTTGGGCGCGGCAACTTTGGCGGGCCCAGTGGATGCCGTGGACGGAGTGGTCGGGCCGGATGGAAGGACAGGCTCGATCATGGCCGGTGGCGCGGCGTTGCTGTTGGCGGCGATGGTTTTGGAATAGAGGGCCTTGAGGAGGCGGGTGTAGTTGGTCGGGTCAACTTTCATGGACTGCACGGTTTGGGGCGGAGTGCCGGCGGCAATGAGTTCGCTGGCCTGCAAGGAGCGGATTTGGTCATCCAATTTCAAGCGCGCCAGGACAGGAAGATCGGAGACGGGGTCGGAACCGGCGGAGATTTCCACCTGGAGGGCGGGGCGTTCGTAAAGGGCCTTGGAGAGTTTGTCGAGCTTGGCTTGTTCGGCGGCGGGGAGGTCGGCCAGGCCGGGTTGGAAGTCAACGTAGCTCATTTCTTCACCGCCGCCGCCGAAGAGCTTGCCCAAAAGGGTGAACGGCGCGGTGGCGGCCTTGCCGAGGATGTTGCCCAGAACTTGCCAGACAATGGGCATGACTTTGAAGTCGGGATCGGAGAGTTTGCCGGACAGGGGAACATCGAGGTCTATGTTGCCGCTGCGATCCTTGAGCAGGGCGATGCCCAGTTTTACGGGCAAATGGGTGGCGTTCGTGCTGTTGTTTCTCGCCCCCAGCGTCAGACCCGCGATGACAACATGGTTGGAGGCGAGGAGCTGGCCGTGGGCGATGTGGTGGTGCAAATCCAGCAGCAGCTTTCCCCGTTGCAGCGGAAAGCCGCCGAATTTTTCCATGTAGGGAGTGAAGGGGGTGAGATTGACGTTTTTGCAGTCAATGGCCAGGTTGACGATCAATTCTCTGCTCAAAGGATTGATGTCGCCGACCACGGAAAATGAGGAAACGTCGTCCACTTTGCCCTTGATCTCCACGGCGGCGCGCGCGTCCTGATCGGAGGACAGACCTTTGACGGCGCCGTCGAATTGTTGCACGTGGAACTGGCAGGGCGGCTCGATGGAGTTGTCGGAAAAATCGAAGGAGGCTTTGTCAATCACCAGGCTGGCCAGGGTGATCGGGAAGTCCGGCGCGATGGCGGCAGGCGGCGCGGTGGCAGCGGCGGCGGGTTTTGGGGGCAGGACGGCCAGCAGATTGATCTGCTGGTTGGTTTGCATGATGATGCTGGCGCTCAAGCCGCTCAATTTGACTCCCTGCACGGCGAGTTGATTGGGCTGGAAAGCCGCCTGGATGCCGCGGACGGCCAGGGCGTCCAATTTCACGAAGTCCTTGAATTGGATGAGGTCG
>JBEKUQ010000640.1:0-2635 GCA_049514835.1 Verrucomicrobiota bacterium
CCTGGCCTTCCTGGGCCTCAACGCCGTCGGCACCATGGCCTTCCGCGGCGACGTTTGGGAACTGGCCGAATTGGACGGCTACGAAACACCCATTCCCGACGGTCATCTCACCGATGTCGTCGCCGGCGACTTGAGCAACCACGGGCGCAAGGACCTGGTCTTCCTTGAAACCGCCCGCAACTATTTGGATCTGGTCAGCTTTTCTCCCTCCCGCAAACTCCTGCCCGGCAACCGCTGGCAGGTCTTTGAAGAGCGCACCTTCCGTTCCCGCCGCAACGACGACATCGAACCGCGCGAGGCCCTCGTCGCCAATGTCACCGACGAGCGCAAAAACGATCTCATCGTCCTCGTCCACGACCGCATCCTGGTCTATCCGCAAGAGTGAACCCCGCCTTCCCGCTCTTAATCTTAATCCTAATCTTAATCCTGATCTTAATCCTAATCCCAATCCCACGAGAGCCACCCGGAAGCACGAAAGGCGCCCGCGCCTTTCGCCCGCGCCAAACTTTTCTTGCCACCGCTGCCGCGCGCTTCTAGTCTATTCCCGTGGTTTAGCCCAAAGAGATGATTGAACTTATCCAATTTCCATGGAGTCCGTTCTGTCTGGTGCAGCGCCGGATTTTGGAATTCTCCGGCGTCCCCTTCAAAACGACCAACATTCCCCCGTCCGACCGCTCCCGCGTCTGGCGCCTCAGCCGCCACCGCTATTACGGCGTGCCCATCATCAAGGACCGCCGCACCGTCGTCTTTGAAACCGACGAGTTTTCCCAGATCATCGCCAAATACCTCGACGCCAAGCTCCAGCTCAATCTTTTCCCAAAGCCCTGGCAGGGCGTGGACCGCCTGGTCTGGCGCCACATCGAAGACCAGATCGAAGGCCCCTGCTTCCGCCTCAACGACATCTATTTTGAGGAATTCGTCCCCCCGCCCGAACAACTCCCCTACCGCCGCTACAAGGAGCGCAAGTTCGGCCGCGGCTGCCTGGAACAATGGCGCACCCAGCAACTGGCCTTGATCGAACAACTCACCCAGAACCTCGTCCCCTTCGAACTCATGCTCGCCACCCGCCCCTTCCTCTTGCGCGAGGAACCCCACTTCGTGGATTTCGACCTCTGGGGGATGCTCGCCAACTTCCTTTATTCCGGGCACTACCAACTCCCGCCGCCCCACGGGCGCTTGCGCGATTGGTACGGGCGCATGTCCCAGGCCGCCAAACCTCTGCTGCACAGTGAAAAATTACATTCTTGACACCAATGTCCTCCTCCACGACCCCAACTCCCTCCTCCGCTTCCAGGACAACGCCGTCCTCATCCCCATCGAGGTGATCGAGGAGGTGGACCGCTTCAAACGCGAATCCACCGAGTTGGGCCAGAACGCCCGCACCGTCTCCCGCGCCCTGGACGCCCTCCGCGCCAAGGGCCACCTCAACAAGGGCGTCGCCCTGGACAACGGCGGCAAGCTCCGCATCGTCTTCCACGCCCGCCCCGACGACCCCAACTCCGTCTTCGGAAGCAATTCTGTTGACAACCGCATCCTCAACCTCGCCCTCGCCCTCCAGAAGGCCGAGCCGAAAATCCCCGCCATCCTCGTCTCCAAGGACGTCAACCTGCGCATCAAGGCCGACATCGTCGGCCTGGAGGCCGAGGACTACGAAAGCGACCGCGTTCCCCTGACCGACCTCTACACCGGCATGTTCGACCTCACCATCCCGGCTGATAAAATGGCCCGCTTCCGCGCCGAGGGCGAACTGGACCTCAACGGCCACGGCCAATTCTCCCCCAACGAATTCTGCACCTTGACCGAGGAAACCAATCCCAAGCGCACCGCCCTGGCCAAAGTGGACCAGGCCGCCGCCAAACTCGTTCCCATCCTGGATTGCCGCGAAGGCATCTGGGGCATCAAACCCCGCAACCGCGAGCAACACTTCGCCTTCGACGCCCTGCTCGACGACCGCATCAAGCTCGTCACCCTCATGGGCAAGGCCGGCACCGGCAAAACCCTGCTGGCCATGGCCGCCGGCCTCAAGCGCACCGTCATGGACCGCGAATTTCGCCGCTTGATCGTCGCCCGGCCCACCGTCCCCGTCGGCCGCGAAATCGGCTTCCTCCCCGGCACTCTGGAGGAGAAACTCAATCCCTGGATGCAGCCCATCCACGACGCCCTGGAATTGCTCAGCGACTTGAACATGGGTTCCGACCACCGCCGCAGCTCCGACCTCATGCGTTCCGGCACCATCGTCGTCGAGGCCCTCAGCTACATTCGCGGCCGCAGCATCGCCCACCAGTTCATGGTCATTGACGAGGCCCAAAACCTCACCCCGCTCGAAGTCAAGACCATCATCACCCGCGTCGGCCAGGGCACCAAAATTGTCTTCACCGGCGACCCCTATCAGATTGACAATCCCTACGTGGACTCCAGCTCCAACGGGTTCAACTACATCATCAGCAAATTCCGCGAGCAGACCCTCTCCGCCCACATCGAACTCCAAAAAGGAGAACGCTCCGAACTGGCCGAGCTGGCCGCCAACATCTTGTAAAAACCAACTTCGGGTTCTTACTCCCGCATCGTGAGGTGATTCCGGCTCGTGTCATCTTCGCTGTTGCCGATGCCCTCCAGCTCAGGTATTTTGAGGGCT
>JBEKUQ010000641.1:0-2631 GCA_049514835.1 Verrucomicrobiota bacterium
CGGCGGGGTTGGAGGACGACGATGCGGCCGCGGGCGGGAGCGGAGGCGCCCAGGAGGGCGGGATGGTCCAGGAGCATCTGGGGTACCTGGGTGGTTTTGCCGGAGCCGGTGGGAGCGACGAGGACGAGGGCGTTATTAGGTTTGACAGCATCAAGGATGCGGGAATGAATCTGCCAGATGGGAAGGGAGGTTTGCACGCCGCCAAAGCAAATGGACTCAAGGCCGCCTACCAGCGGTCCACCAGGAGCACGCCCAGCACGACGACGGAAAAGAGGAGGAGCAATCCCGAGGGCATGAATTGGGAGGTTTTGAGGTAGCGCACGCAGAAGACGCCGGACAAAAGACCGAGGATAACGTCGGCGATGTAAAAAGGCTGGATGATGCCGGTGGCGCAAAGGGCCAGCAGCGCGGCGAAGAGGGCGGAGGTGACGAGCGAGATTTTGCTGCCGGCTTTGATGAGACCGATCACGCCGCCCGCCACGAGCAAGGTGACGTAAACCCACAGGGCAATCATGGCCAGCGGCGGAGCGACGGCCAAACCGAGGTGGGGATCGGGGACGTTCAAATGATTCATGGCGGAGGTTTCATTGGCCTGGCTTCAATCGGCCGGAATGACCGTGATTTCGGCGGCGGAGGTCCAGGCCGCGTCATTGATTTCAGACAAGGCCCGCAGTTTGATGAAGCGGCCCTTTTTGGCGTCGAAATTCACGGATATCTTCTCGCTGCCTGCGGCGAAGGTTCCCTTCTTCACCGGCTGGCCAAAGTCCTTGTCGTCGTCGCTGATGTAGAACTCATAATCCTTGATGGTGCCGTGGTCGTTGTCATCCTGGCGGGGCAGGTAGGTGAAGCCCTTGATGGCGGAGGGCGGAATCATTTCGATGACGATTTCGTGCGGGCAGGGCGGATTGTCATCCGTCCACTGGGTATGCCAAAAAGTGTTGGGGTCGCCGTCCACCGCATTGGCGCCCTTGCCGTCCTCGGAGGCGGTTTCCTGGCTGTCGGCCCGGACGAATTTGAGTTGGATCTTGGCGGACGCGGGGGCGGGGGCGGCCGCTTCCTGCGCGGCGGCCACCACGCCGATTTCCGCGGCGGAGGTCCAGGCCGCGTCATTGATTTCAGACAAGGCCCGCAGTTTGATGAAGCGGCCCTTTTTGGCGTCGAAATTCACGGTTTTTTTCTCGCTGCCTGCGGCGAAGGTTCCCTTCTTCACCGGCTGGCCAAAGTCCTTGTCGTTGTCGCTGATGTAGAACTCATAATCCTTGATGGTGCCGTTGACGCTGTCATCCTGGCGGGGCAGGTAGGTGAAGCCGCTGAGGGCGGAGGGCGGGACCAGTTCGATGACGATTTCGTGCGGGCAGGGCGGATTGGCGTCCTGCCACTCGGTGTGCCAGAAGGTGCCGGGATCGCCGTCCACCGCGTTGGCTCCTTTGCCGTCCTGGGCGGAGGTTTCCTCGCTGTCCACCCGGACGAACTTGAGCGTGATTTTGTTGTCCGCGGCGGGCGTCTGCGCGGCGGCGGAAAGTGAAACGAAGGCAAGAGCGGCGGCGGCGCCGGCAAAAAAGGCGGCTGAGATTTTGCTCATAGTGGGAGTAATGTCTGACATTGGCGGGCGACTTTCAAGGCCATTCTTCCGGTTCACGCCTTCTGAGCGCATCTCATTTTTGTCGAGGCTCCGGCGCGGCTGGAAGCCGCGCAAACCGGCAGGCAAGATGCCTGCCCTACGGGGCCAGCCGGGCGGCTCCGTTGACCGCCCGGCGACTGCCAGCGACTGCCTGTCACTGGAGAATGCCCATCAGGACGGCCTGCGCCTCCTGCTTGACGGTGAGGTACTTTTTGAGGTTTTCCTGGGCGGCCACCAGCTTGTCCTGTTTGGCTTTGCGGGCGGCGCGGTATTTGGCGAGCGCGTCCTTGATCTGCGGGACGGCGGCATTGCCGTCCAGGGCCTTCTGCAAGGCTTGCTGTTCGTCGCTGGCTTGCGGCCCAAACCCGCCCTGTCCGCCTGGCCCTCCGGCCCGCATGGCCATGCCGCCGCCCGGCCCGCCGCCGCGCATCATCATGCCGCCGCTGTTGGCCTCGCGCCGGGCGTCCATCACTTTTTGAATCATCGGTTGAATGACGGCCCATTCGTCGTCATTGGTAATGGCCAGGGTTTGGCGGGTTTGGGTCAGCATGAGTTGCTGAAACTGGGCGGGATCGAAACCGCCTCCCGGCCCTCCGCCCGGTCCGCCGCCGCCAAGATCCCCGCCGCCACCTGGGCCTCCGGGTCCGCCCGCAACCCACGCAGGGGTTTCCATTTCACACGCGTCACTCTGCCACAACGGACCTTAAGGGAAGATGAAGGGGGCAATTTAATTTTTTCCGGGCGTTTTTGCGGCGGAGCGGGGTGGCAAACGCCGCCGGCAAATCTTATTGCTTGACCGCTCCCGGCGTCTCCGCGCCATCATCAGACCATGCTTGCAAAACGCGTCATTCCCTGCCTGGACGTGCATGACGGGAAGGTCACCCGCGGCGTCCAGTTCGGCCGGGCCGAAGCCGGCGAGCTGCGCAACGTCGGCGACCCGGTGGAGCTGGCCGTCCGCTACAACGAACAAGGAGCAGACGAAATGGTCTTTTTCGACATCACCGCCAGCG
>JBEKUQ010000642.1:0-2614 GCA_049514835.1 Verrucomicrobiota bacterium
CCGACCGCCTTGCCCGTGGCCCCGCCCAAGCCGCCGCCGCCCGTCCCCGCAAAATTTCCCGACATGCCCTGGAAGAAAAAATGAAAAATCACCACCCGTTTCACCTATGAAATCCTCCTACGAACTGGCCATGGAACGCCTGAACAAAACCGCTCCCGCCGCCAAATTGAGCGAGCAGCAAAAAAAACAATTGGCCGAGCTGGATTCCAAATACACCGCCAAAATCGCCGAGCGCGAAATCTTTCTCAAAGGCGAACTCCGCGCCGCCGCCGAGAAAGGCGATGCCGAGGCCTACACGCAGATTGAGAAGCAACTGCTCAGCGAGCGCAAAACCTTCCAGGCCGAGTTGGAGGAAAAAAAGGAAAAAGTCCGAAGGCAAAGTTAGACCTTGCCGGATTCTGCCTTCGGCGGGTGTCGCGCCGGATATGGCATTAAAACAGGTTGCCTTCCGTATAACATCCTGCTACATTTCGTCCATGCTCACCAAGCCGATGCCCGTCCGATTCGAGCCTGAATTGCAGCAATTGCTGCGCGAGGGCGCGCGCCGCACCCCCCACAAGAAGCAGGAACTCATTCGCATCACCCTGCGCCGCTACCTGCCCAAGGTCATCGAGCAGGAAGCAGGGAAACAGAGCCGCGGAAGGCTCACCCGCCTTGAACCGTGGTCCAGCAGCACCTTGAAAAGGGCCTACCGACACATGGGCCGGGAATGGGACGTGTTGGAACAAGCCGCCGCCAAGGCGCAAGGCAAGCCTGATTTCAACGACTGACCGCACACCCAATGAAACCTTGGGACATTTACACCTTCGTTTTCCCTGAGGCCGGCCCGCATCCTGCCGTGGTTCTTGGCACAGAAACCCGCCTGGCGCTCAAACCCAAAGTCAACGTCCTCCTCTGTTCCAGCCAACCAGCCACCCGCCGACCCGTCGAACTCGAAACCATCCTGGATGAAGCGGATGGCTTGGACTGGGCCACCCTTTGCAAATGTGATTTGATCTTCGCGGTGCCCAAGGAGCAACTGAAGGTGAAACGCGGCTCCGTCTCCCTGGCCCGCCGCCGCGCCATCGCCGAAAAAGTCATCCGCACCCTGGGATTCGCCGGAATGTAGTGCCTACTTGGCGGGTTTGTTAAAGAGTTCGAAATAATAGAGCGCCGCGACCACCAGGGAATGCCGGATTTTTCCCGACGCCACCAAACCGGCCACTTCCTCCACCGGCGCCAGCCGCGTGATCAAATCTTCGCCGCTGTCGAATTGGACCGGGCCGGCCAGACGGCAGTTCTCCACCAGGATGGTGAAACAGGTGTTGCTCATGATGGCCGGATTGGGGAAAACCCGGCCAATGACCCGGGCGCGCTCTCCTTCGTAGCCGGTTTCTTCGCGCAATTCGCGGCAGCCCGTCGCCTCCGGCGAGGAGTCCTGCGCGTCCATGATGCCGCCGGGAATTTCCAGTTCCACCGTCTCGGAACCGTGGCGATATTGCTCCACCAGCACGATCTGTTGCTCGGGCGTCACCGCCACCACGTTCACCCAGTTGAACGAATCCATCACAAAAAACTCATGTTCCCGGCCCGTGCGCGGCGATTTTTTCAGGTCCGCCCGCAGGGAGAAAATGCGGAAATCGCCCAGCGACCGGGATGAAATTTTGCGCCACGGCTGAATCATGGAATTTTGAATAAGGAATTTTGAATAGTGAAACTTCTGGATTCTTAATTCTACACTCTCAATTCTTAATTCCTTTTGCGGCCCAGCCTTGTTTCATCAGGTTCAGCAAATGAGCCAGCGATTCGTCGTAGGTCTTCTGCTTCTGCTCCGCCAGTTGGCGGGCGCGCTTGTCCAGTTGCGCGGCCATTTCACCCGATTTTTCCGCCGGACAACCCAGCGCCACCAGCAATGCGGCAAGCTCAGCGACAGTCACAAGCCCGGCTCCTCACGCGGCGGGAACGATCTTGATGCTCTCGACGCCGACGCGGGCGACGGGGCGGCTGTTCTCGCCGCCACTGCTGCGGGTGGTGGGGGTGTCACCCAGCTTGCCCAGGACGTCGTCCCCTTTGATCACCTGGCCAAACGCGGTGTATTGCTTGTCCAGAAAGCGGGCATCCGCCAGACAGATGAAAAATTGCGAGCCGGCGGAATGGGGGTCGGACGACCGGGCCATCGAAATGACCCCGCGAACATGCGGTTTATCGCTGAATTCCGCCTTGATTTTATAGCCCGGATCACCGGTCCCCCACCGGCCTTCCTGCTTGGGGTCCTTGGTCAAAGGATCGCCGCCCTGCACCATGAACCCCTTGACGATGCGATGAAAAGCGGTGCCGTCGTAGAATCCCTTGCGGGCGAGGGTTTTGAAATTCTCCACCGTTTTAGGGGCGACCTCCGGCCAAAAGGCCAGGGTGATTTCGCCCTGGGTCGTTTTGATGACGGCCACTTCGTTGTTTTCCATAATGATAAATCTATTTGACAGAACTGGCGGGGACAATTTTGATGCTGATGATGCCCATGCGCTTGTCCGGGCGATCCGGCGGATGGGTGGGCGTGGTGCCAATCTTCTCCAGAACGTCGTCCCCTTTAATCAATCTGCCGAAAGTCGTGTATTGATGATCGAGGTAAGGCTTT
>JBEKUQ010000643.1:0-2614 GCA_049514835.1 Verrucomicrobiota bacterium
CAATCGGCCAGAACGAACGCCACCCGGTCCGCCGGATATTCCGGGTCCAACGGCACGTAGGCCGCGCCGGCTTTGAGAACGCCGAGCAGCGCCACAAGGACCTCCATGGAACGCGGCAGCCACAACGCGACGCAATCGCCGCGTCGCACGCCGCGTTGCCGGAGGAGGCGGGCGAGCTGATTGGAGCGGCGTTCCAAGTCGCCGTAACTCATCCGCGCGCCGGCGCAGAGGAGCGCGGTGGCGTCCGGGCGGGCGTCGGCCTGGCGCTCGAACAATTCGTGCAGCAGTCCGGGCTGGAGCAAGTCCAGGTCGCGGACGTCGGCGCAGTTATTAATCATTATCGTAATCTTGATCTTAATCTTAATCCCCCTGCGTTGCGATTAAGAGTAAGATTAGGATTAAGATTAAGATTAAGATTAGGAGGTGAAAGCATTTAAGCTGTAACATTTTGCGGGAATTGCTTCTGAAGGGGATGTATGAATGAAACTGAAACGGACAAGAACATGCCAAAGCAATGCCCGCAATGCGGCGCGGCGCTGACCAGCGGCGCGCTGGAGGGGCTGTGCCCCGCCTGCCTGCTGGCGCAGGGGCCGGAGACGGGGCCGCCGCCGGGGGGCGTGCCTTTTCAGCCGCCCAGCTTGGTAGAGGTGGCGGGGTTGTTTCCGCAATTGGAAATCCTCGGCTTCATTGGCAAAGGCGGGATGGGGGCGGTTTATAAAGCCCGGCAGCCGGCGCTGGACCGGTTGGTGGCGCTGAAAATCCTTCCGCCGCAGGCGGCGGGCGGGCCGGGCTTCGCGGAGCGGTTCAACCGCGAGGCGCGCGCGCTGGCCAAACTCAACCATCCGAACATCGTGGCGGTCCACGAATTCGGGCAGGCGGGCGGCTCGCCGTTTTTCATCATGGAATTTGTGGACGGGCTGACCCTGCGCCAGTTGGAACAGGCGGGGCGGCTTGCGCCGGTGGAGGCGCTGCGGATCGTGCCGCAGATATGCGAGGCGCTGCAGTTCGCGCACGACGAGGGAATCGTCCACCGGGACATCAAGCCGGAGAATATATTGATTGACAAAAAGGGGCGGGTGAAGATCGCCGATTTCGGCATCGCCAAGATCATCGGCGGCGAGGAGGCCGGGGCGGGCATGACGGGAACGCGGCAGGCCATCGGCACGCCGCATTACATGGCGCCGGAGCAGGTGGAGCAGCCGCAAACGGTGGACCACCGGGCGGACATTTTTTCATTGGGCGTGGTGTTTTACGAAATGCTGACGGGCCAGTTGCCGCTGGGAAGATTCGCCCCGCCGTCAAGAAAAGTGGAGATTGACGCGCGGCTGGACGAGGTGGTCCTGCGGGCGCTGGAGCGGGAGCCGGAACTGCGCTACCAGCAGGCCGGGGAGGTGAAAACGGAGATTGACACCATCGCGTCCACGCCGCCAGGGACGCCATTGGAGGCCGGCGCGCCCGGCCGGGGAGCCGGTGATTCTTCCGGGCAAAAGAGGCTGTCGTTGGCCCGGGCGATGAGCGTGCTGGTGGCGTGCGTCTGCGCGGGTTTGGTGGTCGCCGCTTCGATTTTTGCATTTTCGCCCGTGATTCACCGGGCGGAGGCGCGTGTCCTCGTCCAAGCCAAAGACGTCCAGCCTCCAAATTTCCTGCAATCGCAGGCGGCGCTGGTCACCTCTGATCCGGTGATGATGCAGGCGGCCGCTCATTTGCCGGAGTTTATCAGAAAGAATTGGTCGGAGGAGGCGCGGGTGTCGCGGTTGACGGATGAAGCGGTGGCGGGATGGCTCAAGCGCGCCGTGGCGGTGGAGGCGTTGAACGGGACTGATATTCAGGCAATTCGCGCGTCCGCGAAAACATTCAACGAGGCCATTGTCATCGCGTCGCAAGTTTCGTATGCGTTCCGCGGCCTGAATGATGGTGGAATCGGCGGGCTGAATGATGGAGTTTCGAGAATGGTCATCCAAGAAGCAACCGCCCTGCCGGATCCAAGCCCGGCGGTGTGGCTGGCGGCTGGAGCGGGGATGGGATTGGTGCTGGGGCTGGCGTGGGTATTTGCTTTGGGTGGAAAGGATTGGTTTGGCCGGGCGTTTGCCCGAGACAGAGCGAGGGGGTCAACTTCCCCGGCTGGTCCCGATTCACACCGGCGGATTTTTGCGTGGCTGGCCCTGGGCTTTTTGATTGTGGGATTGCTGGGGTGTCCTTTCTTGATTGCGATTCACGCCGATGAGGGCGCGGCGGTGATATTCGGCGGGTTAGGCGTGATGCTGGCTCTGACCTTCGGAATTTTGAGTTGGCGTGAACCGCTTGGAAGGGTGATCACGATGGTGACAGCGGGATTGCTGGTTTTGGGCATTGTTTCAGGGATCCTCGCCAGTGTGTCGTTCTATCACCGCGAAGTCCAAGCCCGGGCCGTAGAACAGGCAAAACAGAGGGAACTTGCATCTCGCCGAGCAGGACCTCGGGAAATAATCTCTGCCGATTTGGCCTACAACAAAGTTCTCCGGCAATTGGCTACCCTTCAAACCAGAGAAGCGGAACTCGAAAGCCATTACACTACCAACAACCCTTTGGTCATAACCAACCTGCTCGAAATTGAAACCGCGCTCGCCGAAAAGAG
>JBEKUQ010000644.1:0-2610 GCA_049514835.1 Verrucomicrobiota bacterium
TGAGACCCGGGATTTCCAGCGTCGAGCCAAAGGCCTGTCCGCCACGGCCGCCACGGCCGCCACGGCCGCCCGGCGAGTAAACGAACGCGGGCGCCCGCTCACCTGTGGCGACACTGGGCGGGGCAGTGGCAGGCCCTTCCGGTGTGGCGGCGGTGACGATCTGGCCGGTCTCACGTTCACTGGTGGCGCGCGAGTGTGAGAACTCGACCAGCACGTTGCAGATTTTGTCCTTTTCCAGGCTGATGGCCGCACTGGCCGTGCGCAGAGTCCCGCCCTGCATTTCGTCGAGGAGGACTTTGCCATCAATCGAGATCCGGAAGGCATCGCGGCCCTTGGCCCCGAGTTGATACTCGCCGGTCAACGGCGGCACCAACACCCCGGTCATCTTCGCTGCCAGCGTCGGATCGTAGGCCATTCCGCCGACGGCATCGGGCCGCATGATGGTCCCGGTCTCCGAGATTTCCGTGCGTGTCGGCTGCGCCAAACCTGCCTCGCTGGCGGCGTAGGCCACCGTCAGGCCATGCTGGCTCTTCGAGGCGTCGAGGAACAGGCAATCCGCCTTGACCGGCTCGGCCAGGGCAAGGTGGCCTGCTATCGGCACCCGCAGGTTGGTCGTGGTGATCACGTGATCGGCGCCGAGGGCCTGCCGGATGCCGTCAAGGATGCTGACCTGATGCTGCGCCGAAGGCCGGCCACTGTAATTGCCGTTCTGCATCTGCAGCGCATTGGCATTGGGACCCAAGACGGCAACGGTGCCGATGCTGGTCTTGAGCGGCAGCGCGCCGTTGGCGTTCTTGAGGAGGACCATTGCTTCATCCGCCACTTTGCGAGCCAGGGCGCTATTCTCGTCCGTATCAATCATGTCCGCGGTGATCTTGTTGTAGGGATTTCCCTCGTAGCCGGGCGGGTCGAACTCACCCAGGCGGAGGCGCGCCTCCATGATCCGGCGCAGGCAGGCATCCACATCCTGCTCAGAGATCAAACCCCGCGAAACCGCCCGGGCGACAGAACTGGGCCCTGGCTGAATCGCTCCGCCCTGCGCGCCGCCGTTGCCGCCGGCATAAGTGGAGCCGCTGTTGAGATCATTGCCCGCCAGGATCGCCAGCGCCGAGGCGGTCACGCCGCTCGCCAGGTAGAAGTGGGCCTGAGCCCGGTAGATGTCGGCCACGGCGTCCACATCGGAGACCACATATCCCTTGAAGCCCCACTGGTCGCGGAGGATATCCGTGAGAAGGCGCTTGTTGCCGGGGTCCGGTATGCCATTGAGGGCGCTGTAGGCCGACATGATGGAAAAGGCGTGGCCCTCGCGAATGGCGGCTTCAAACTGCGGCAGGTAGGTGGTGTAGAGGTCCTGATCGGTGACGACCATGTTCATGCGGTGCCGTTCCGGCTCGGGTCCGCTATGCACCGCGAAATGCTTGGGCGTGGAGATCGCCTGGAAATAGAACGGATCGTCGCCCTGCATGCCGGTGACAAAAGCGACCGCCAACCGGCCGGAGAGGTAAGGGTCTTCGCCGTAGGTCTCCTGCGCGCGGCCCCAGCGCGGGTCGCGAAGGAGATTGATGTTCGGCGCCCAGAAATCGAGTCCAGTGCCTTGGGCGGCGTGTCTGGCGCGACCCTCCTGGCCGATGGCCGCGGCCATTTGGTGATGGAGATTGACATCCCAGGCCGCCGCCAGGCCGGTGGGATTGGGGAAGACGGTGGCGGTGCCGTTGGCCACGCCGTGCAGGGCTTCGTTCCACCAGCGATACGACGCGATGCCCAGCCTCGGGATGGCCGCCGAGTCCATTCCCATGAGCGAGACCTTTTCCTCCAAGGAGAGGCGTCCGACGAGATCATCTACGCGTTTCTGGAGCGGCAGCTTGGGATCATAGAACGGCGGAAGAGGGTTCGGCCGCGGCGGCGGCGCAACGCGCATGGCTCCCCGCCCACCCCGGCCTCGACCAACGCCGGGAGGATTGGCGCCCGGCGTTTCGCCGGCGGCGGCGGGAGCGAAAGCGCCGTCGGGATTGGCGGCGGAGTTGAGGGAAGGGGCGGATTGACCCGGGGCGGCGGCGCCCGCGGCGTCAGCGCCTTCGACCATTGCCGTCAACGACAGCAACGCAGCAAGGACGAGAGCGGTCTTGAACACAGTTTTGGTTGGTTGTCGGTCATTTCAAGCAACTGATCGCGGCGAGAGTGTTGCTTTCAGTTCACCACCGGCGCGACAAAGTGATACTTGGGCGCAAGGGGCGGACCTTCCAGGGTTATCGCCTGAGTGAGCGTGCCCGTCCCGATCATTGAACTGCCGCCGACCTGTATCTGCAGGTTGCCGGGTCTGACTTCGCGTTTGCCGTCCTTGCCCACGACCAGCGACAACTGCTGCGTGGTGATGGTGAACAACACGTTCTTGCTCTCACCGGGCTTGAGCGGCACGCGCGCAAATCCCACCAGCGTTTTGCGCGGCGTGGCGGCCAGCGTCGCCTGCTCATCGGTCATCTTCGAGACCTCGGGCAGGCTATTGGGATCCATCGGCGGCACGTCGCGGTTGAGGTAGCATTGCACGACTTCATCGCCCTCGATGCTGCTGGTGTTCCTGACGAACACCGACACCTTCAGATCGTCGCCCGT
>JBEKUQ010000645.1:0-2607 GCA_049514835.1 Verrucomicrobiota bacterium
ACCAGTTCTACATCAAGCGGCTGGTCGGTCTGCCGGGTGAAACGGTCAGCATCGGCACGGATCGCCATGTCCGCATCAATGGCCGGCGTCTGGACAACACGACGCCCCATTTCGCCAACGTCTATTCATTTGACCCCAAGATTCCATCCGCAGACCACCATCTGCTAAGGGACCAGTTTTACAGCGGCCACACGCTGCTGCCGCCGGACCATCCGATGCCGACGGGCTTCCCGGGCTATCTCCATAGCGCGTCGGAGGAATACGCCGTGCCGCCCAACCGCTACTGGGCGATGGGCGACAACACGTTCAGCAGCTTTGATTCACGCTATTGGGGCACCGTGCCCGAGCAAAATATAATTGGCAGGTCCTGCTTCATTTATTGGCCCATTGCAAGCCTGGTTCCGCCGCCGCACCAAAGCCGCTTCGGCTGGGGCCAGCGCTGAGGCTTGCATTTTACTGTTGAGTTCCACGGCTCTTTCCATGACTATTGAACCGGATCAACAGCGCGCCTTATGCAAGCGGATCTTCAAAAACCAGAATCGGTGCGGGGCAGTGCGGCCGCGGGCCCGTCCCTGCCCGGCGCTGCCCTGCGAAGCTGGCTGGAAGGAGGGCTGGCGCTCCTCGCCTCCGACGGCCGCATCCTGGAGATCAACGAGTCTTTTTGTGCCTGGCTGGAAAAGCCGCCGTCAGTTCTCTTCGGCCAATCCCTTTGGAAAATCCTCGCCCCACTGTGTGCCGACTGGAGCCAGGCCTTGGAACGGACCGGCCGGGGCGACAGCGCCTTCGACCGGCTGGAACTGAAACTGGCCTCCAGCGCGGACCATCCGGCCCAATGGTTCCTGCTGGAAATCATCCGCGCGCCGGAAACCTGGTTTGTCCGTCTCAACTCCGCCTTGCCTTCCCTGAACGAATTGGAGGAAGCCGCCTGGGACGAACATCTGCACAACAGTGCGGCCCGCCGCGAAATGTTCATGCGGCTCCTCCGCGCCGAGGCGCGCCTGGAAGGCATGACGCGCCGCTGGCCTTGCGTGATCTTCAGCCAGCGGCCCGATTTCGGCGTCAACTTTGCCAGCCCCAACATCAAGGAACTCACCGGCATTTCCGCCGAGGACTGGAATCTTCGCCCGCAACTCTTCTGGCAGTTGGTGCATGAGGCCGATGCGGCCGAATTGCAGCAGCAATGCAAACGCGCCGCCCAAACCGGCCAGGCCGTCACCATGACGTATCGCATCCGCCACGCCCTGACCGGGCGCGTGGCCTACATCCTGGAAGGCCGCCAGCCGGCCATCACCCGCAACGGCTTGTTGCTGGGCTTCGAAGTCGTCTGGCTGGATGTCACGCGCCAGACCATCGCCGAACGGCGCCTCTCCGCCGCCGCCTGGAAGGAAACCCTGGCCGTCCTGACCCTGGGCATGGCGCACGACTTCACCAACATCATCGCCGGAATCCATTCCTTGAGCGAACAATACCTGGAGCAGACCACCCCGGACCATCCCTTTCACGAAGGCCTGGGTTTGATCAAGAAGAATTCCCTTCAAGCCAGCCAGTTGGTCCAGCGCATGGTTAATCTCCACCTTGGCCAGACCGGCGAGCGCAATTATCACAACCTCAACGACATCACCACCGACCTGGTGGAGTTGATCCGCAAAACCCTGCCCCGCCGCATCCAGGTGGATGCCGACCTGGCCCCGGTATCCCTCTCCGTCCATCTCGATGTCGTGGAATTTCGCCAAGTCGTCATCAATCTGCTTCTCAACGCGGCCGATGCCATGCCGCAGGGCGGACTCCTCACCCTGTCCACCTCCCGGCACGAAACCATGCCGGAGGCGCCGAACCTCAAAGGCGTGCGGCCCCGGCTCCCCTGCGTTTGCCTGACCATCGAAGACACCGGCTGTGGCATCAAGCAACGCCATCTTGCCTCCATCTTCGACCCCTTCTTTACCACCAAGGCCAAGGGATCGGGCCTGGGCCTGTACAACGCGCGCCTGGCCATGGAAAAACAGCAGGGCGCCATCTCCGTTCAATCCACCGAAGGCGTCGGCACCACCTTCAAAATCTGGCTGCCGGAGGCCGACTTGTCCGAGCCGGCGCCCGAATCGGCCCCGTCGCCTGGCCTGACCCGCCGCAGCCTTCTCCTCCTCGGCCCGACCGGAGAAATGCTGGACAAGACCGCCGAGCTGCTCCGTTCCCACAATTTTCACATCGTGGCCGCGGAAGCCTCCGAGGGGCTGCGCGATTTGCTCCAATCCAGCGATTACCACTTCGCCGGCGTCCTGCTTTTCGCCGAACCGGACGATGCGGGCCTTCGTCCCCTCCTCGACCAGGTGCGGCAGCAAAACAAGAACATCAAAGTGGCCCTCAAACTCGCCGGCTGCAACCAGGACGACCTCGAATCCGAGTTGCTCAGCCGAATAGACCTCGTCCTTGCCTCCGATTTGTCCGAGGCCGATTTTGTGGCCGGCCTCGCTTCCTTCTTCGATCAGCGTCCCTGATATGTGACTATGCCGCAGGACACCCCGACCGCCAACGAAGCCGCCCCGGCCCATCCCATCCTCGTGGTGGACGATGAAGAGATCGTTCTGGTGGCGTTGCGCGACACCCTGGCGC
>JBEKUQ010000646.1:0-2605 GCA_049514835.1 Verrucomicrobiota bacterium
TTTTCGACGAAGTTCTCCTCCTCAGTGTCCCCTCGGCGCCTTTGCCTTGAAAGGCCTTTCTTATCCGTGAAATCCGTGAAATCCGCGGTTCAATTCTTTTTGGTTGCGGCCTGGCCGCGCTGTGTCTTTTGCGCCTTTTCGCGGCTGATTAGTTTTCAACTCGTAACATTTCCGGTAGAAAGCGAAAGAAGATTCCGCCCAATGACACCCCGATAGCGGCCACAGAACGCCTCTAAATGGCCTTTGTAATCCTCCCGGTAGAGAGGAAAGTTGTCCGGCTATGTGAGGGTGAAGGCGAGAGGCACCGCGTCCTGTTCCACTTTCGACAGCAATTCCAGCATCCGCCGACGCGAAGCTGGTGTGAACTCGACAATTTCGCCACGCGGGCCGCAACCACCGCAGCCAGGTCCGGCTCAAGCGGTTTCCCAATCTGTGCGCGTATTTGCCTATAGCCCATTTCCCCCTCTTGCGTACCCTGTTGATTCTCAGCAACCTGCGAATTGTCGGCGCAGGCTTCGATTCCCTTCGACCGTCACAGCGCTTCTTCCAGGAGGACGCTTAGTTCAGAGCGGGTCAAGAGGATGGGGTTGGCTTTCATGCTGCTGGCTTGAGCGGCTTTGGCGACCACTTCGGCGATGTTTTCCTTTTGCATTCCGTAACGGCCAAGGCCGCAGATGGACAGGTCGGAAACCAGCGCGCCCACCCAAGCCACGCCGTCCTCCGCGCCAGCCTGTGGCCTGCCAGTGAGGAGGCGGGCCACGGATTGGTAACGGGCCAGGGCCGGACTGTCGGGCTGACGAAGCCGAAGGGCGCGCAAGTTGACCCGCATGACGCGCGGCAGCAGGGCGGCACAGACCGCGCCGTGCGGCGCGGCAAACATGCCGCCGATCGGCCCGGCCAAACCATGCACGGCGCCCAGGCCGGCATTGGCCAACGCCATCCCGCCGAACAAGCTCGCCAGGGCCATGTCCTCGCGGGCCGAGGCGTCGTGCCCTTCGGCAAAGGCGGCGCGCAAGCCGCGGGCGACCCGCCTCATCCCTTCTTCGCACAGGCAATCGGTCATGGGATTGGCCCGGACGCAGACATACGGTTCGATCAATTGCGTCAGCGCATCCAGGCCGGTGCTGGCGGTCAGGGCGGGAGGCAGGTCGCGGCTCAGCTCCGGATCCACCAGCGCAATGCACGGAAGCAGGAATGGGCTGCGCAGGCTCACCTTGACGCGATGCTCCGGCGAGGCGAGCACGGCGTTGCGCGTGGCCTCCGATCCGGTGCCCGCCGTCGTGGGAATGGCCAGGAACGGAGCGGAGGGCCTGGCCAGGCTTCGCCCGCGCCCGATGATTTCGATGTAGTCAAGTATATCCCCGTCGTTGCTCATCATCGCGGCGATGGCTTTGCCGGCGTCCAGGACGCTGCCGCCGCCGAAGCTCACCACCAGCCCGCAATGTTCGCGGCGCGCCTGGGCCGCGCCGCGCCGCACCGTTTCCAGATCCGGTTCGCCGGCCACGGAATAAACCGCCGTGGCCACGCCCGACTCCTGCAAGCCTTGCAGCAACGGGGCGGCGCGGCCGGGGTCGGCTCCCGCCACCACGAGCGCATGGCGGCCCAAAGCCGCCGCCAAGCGGCCGGCTTCCTTCACCGTCTGCGGTCCGAAGAGGATGCGCTGGGCGGTGGCAAATTCAAATCGCATGGCGCGCCAATTTGCCATGAGAAGGGCCGGCGGCAAAAGCAAAATGCCCGCCAGAAAAGTCACGCCGGCGCATCTCGCCTATCGCGAGTTTTCCGGCAATTGGCCAGCCGCTCCCGTGGGGCAGGCATCTTGCCTGCCGGTTCGCGCGGCTTCCAGCCGCGCCGCAGTCTCGACAAGAAGGAGATGCGCCCGGTTGAATGCCACGGGGTAAAACTGGCTTGATTATGCCGCGGGCGGGAGCAGGTTATTCACAGGCACCAACAAACCTATGACCCTTCGGAAGCCTTTCTGGCTGCGTTATGGCGCTGCCGTGCTCCTGCCCGTTGCCGCGGCCGCCCTGCGTCTCGATTTCCTCCAAGTCATGGGAAACCGCAACGTCTATTTGACGTTCTACCCCGCGGTGATACTCGCCGCCCTTTACGGCGGCTTTTGGCCGGGTTTGCTGGCCACCGCTCTCTCGGCCGGTCTGGCCGACTTTTTCTTTATTGCTCCGTTGCACCGGTTCGCCGTCGCGGACCCGGCCGATTGGCTGGGCTTGGCCATCTTCTGTGGCAGTGGCGCCATGATCAGTTGGATCGCCGAAGCCAGGGCCCGCGCGCACGACCGCGCCCGCCAGGCCGAACTTCTGGCCAGTGTCGAGATTGCGCGCAAACGCGACGCCGAAGCCAAGGCCCTTTTGGGGGCGATTGTGGAATCCTCCGACGACGCGATTCTTTCCAAGGACCTGAACGGAACCGTCCAGAGCTGGAACGCCGGGGCCGAAGAGATGCTGGGCTATCGGGCCGATGAGATCATCGGCAAAAACATCGCCCGGATCATTCCGCCCGAACGTTTGGAAGAGGAGGAGCGGATTGTCCAGCAGATCAAGCGAGGGCAACGGGTCAGCAACTACGACACCGTGCGGGTGGACAAAGCTGG
>JBEKUQ010000647.1:0-2604 GCA_049514835.1 Verrucomicrobiota bacterium
GGCGGTGCGCAACGGCGGATTCATTTTGAAATTCGTGTCGTAGGAGGGCCAGCGCGGCCGTTCGCCCGCGCCGGCGGAAAAAATGGATTGGCCGTCGCTGCTCCAAAACGCCTCGCTGCCCGCCAGCACCGTGTCCGTCAGCGTAAAATGATGCGGGCAGGCCTCGCCGGAAATGGGCAGGCCGCGCGCCTTGGCCTCGCGCAACAATTGCACGCTCCCCGCCGCGCTCAAATGCTGGCAATGCACCTGCGCGCCCGTCAATTCCGCCAGCAGTACGTTCCGCGCCACGATCAATTCCTCGCCCGAAGCCGGCCAGCCGCGCAAGCCCAGCACCGTGCTCCAGTAACCTTCATGCGCCACTCCGTCGGTCACCAGCGAATAATCCTGGCAATGATCCATCACCGGCAAATCAAACATTTTCGCGTACTCCAGCGCCCGCCGCATCAATTCATGGTTCTGCACGCAATGCCCGTCGTCCGTGATGGCAATCACCCCCGCCTGCTTGAGCGACCCGATCGAAGCCAGTTCTTCGCCCGCGATATTCTTGGTGATCGCCCCCGCCACAAACACATTGACCTTGCCTTCGCGTTCCGCCCGCTCCCGAATCAGCGCGACCGTCCCGGCGTTGTCAATGGCCGGGGAAGTGTTGGGCATGCAAACGACCGAGGCAAAACCGCCCCGCGCCGCCGCGGCGGTGCCGGTCGCGATGGTTTCCTTGGCCGATTGCCCCGGTTCGCGCAAATGCGCGTGCAGATCAATCAGCCCGGGGCAAACCACCTTGCCCTCCGCGGCGAATTGGGCGGTGCGCGGCGGCGCCTGCCTGGCGGCGGCGGGGCCGACGGCCGCGATTTTCCCTTCCACAATGAGCAAATCGGCCGGCGCATCCAGCCCATTGGCCGGGTCGAGCAGGCGACCGCCCGTGACGAGCAGCGAATTTGGCAGATTCATCGGGACAGAATTATGGCGGAGAGGAATTGACAAGGCAAGCGCCGACCGTAAAATGAGGGGATAAAAGTGCTGCGGGTGTAGCTCAATGGCAGAGTTCCAGCCTTCCAAGCTGGTCATGAGGGTTCGATTCCCTTCACCCGCTCCAATCAACGTAATGGCTTTACAATAAAACAGTTAGGAAATCCTACCAGCTTGGAAAACCTCTTACTGCTAACGCCTGCTGCTAACACATCCACCCTGATTCAAGCCTTTCCCGACATTGTCAAACGCATCTGTTTCTCGAGCTTCGTGAGTTGGGCAGTTCCAGCCATTTGGAATATCGCTGGACGAGTTCCCTGACCCGCTGCCGGAGCATCGGGCCGTGTCCGTTCCGACCGCCAAGGGGAGAGGATGAAGAGCGACGCATTTTCGTCGCCGCCGTGCAGAGCCATCCGTTGAATTGAAGGTTGCAAGTGGGTGACAATCCCGCCCGCCTTGCCCGGCGGCTCGCCCGCCCGGCATTCATTTCGTTTAATTCCTCAAGGAAACTCCACCCGTGCCGATAAAGAATTGGCGTGTTCATCTGCGCCCTGCCAAAAACGGCCCGTAACACCCGTTGGATGCTGAAGGCAGCAGCACGTTATGAAGATATTGACTTTCTTTCAGCGAGTGTCGCTAGTGCTCCTGCAATGCGGGGTGCTGGCGGCCGAGGCCGGGGCGCAATCGTCCGCCCCGACCCACCGCGGCGTAATCGGCTTCGGTTCATGGAACACGACGGCTGAATTCAAGGACGTTGTTGTCTCCAGCAATGGCGTGGTGCTCTATCAGAGCGACTTTGCGAAAACGGGCACCAACGGTCTCACCATCCTGCGCGGCAATTGGAGTGTCCGAAACGGCGTGTTGCGGCAATCGGCCATTGATCAGCAATGCCGCGTGTTTATTGGCGACAAGAATTGGGCCAATTACACCGTCAGCCTGCGCGCCCGCTCCACCGGCGGCCAGGAGGGATTCTCGGTCTATTTCAATACCTTGGACGGGAACAACTGGACCTGGTTCAACGTCGCCGGCTGGTCAAATACGCTGGCCGGCGTGAACCAGCAAATCAATGGAGGGGCCTTTACCCAGTTGTGCGAGCGGGTTCCGTCGAAAATCGAAACCAACGTCTGGTACGACGTCCGCGTAGTGCTGGACGGCCCACGCATCGAATGCTACGTCAACTCGAATCTGGTGCAAACCGCCGCATATTCAAATTCACCAGTGCAAATCAACCCCGTCACCGCGGACGGCTCCAGGCCGAACGCAGCAATCAAAAAGGGAACCGACGAGGTTTCGCGTTTTCTGAATCCGCCCTTCCGCGGAGCCGTCGGCGTGGGCGCCTGGGACACGGTGGCCGAATTCAGAAACATCGCCGTCACCAGCAACGGGGTGGTCCTCTACCAAAGCGATTTCGACAAGGATGTCATTGACCTTTGGCACATATCCGGCGGAAACTGGATCATCACCAACGGCGTGTTGCGGCAAACGGCGATTGACTTCAATTGTTTCGCCAACATCGGAGACACCAATTGGGCCAATTACACGCTCACGTTACAGGCCCGCAAGATCAGCGGCGACGAAGGTTTCTGCGCCTTGGTCGGCTGGATTGCCGACGGCAATCACGTCTGGTGTAACCTCGGT
>JBEKUQ010000648.1:0-2596 GCA_049514835.1 Verrucomicrobiota bacterium
AATGCCGTTCCGTGTCGTGAACCATTGGCCGTCCACACGAATGCCGCTGGCCACGCCGGTTTCCGCCGCCACCTCCCGCCCGCGCACGATGACTTGATCCAAAACGCAACGGCGATCGTAATTCAATCTCAGCGTCAACTGCCCCTGTCCGTCCGCCAGCGTGACCCACTTCCGTTCGGCATCCTGATGAATCGTCCCCTCTGCTGCGGCCGGAACAGGCGCTGCCCCGGCCAGCCACGCAGCCATCCACAAAAACACAAACTTGATTCCGCGTTGTCTCGACATGGGCCTATCCTGTTCCCGCGGCCCGCCAAGTCAAACGCCTTTTCCATTGCCGCCCGCCCCCGGATTAGTTAGGTTGCGCCCATGAGTTCCGCATGGCTCGCCCATTTTCCTAACTACCGCCCCCGGCGCCTGCGCCAGACTCCCGCCTTGCGCCGCCTCGTGCGCGAGACCACGCTCGACGCCGCCCAGTTGGTCCTGCCCCTTTTCGTCCGCGGCGGGCGCAAGGCGCGCCAGCCCGTCTCCGCCATGCCGGGCGTCTTCCAACTCTCGCCCGACGAGGCGGCCAAGGAAGCCGGGCGGGCGCACGCCCTCGGAGTGCCCGCCGTCTTGCTCTTCGGAATTCCCGACGCCAAGGATGAAAAGGCCTCGGGCGCCTACGCCCGCAACGGCATCGTCCAGCAGACCGTGCGCTTGCTGAAAAAGGAGCTGCCGGATTTGATCGTCATGACCGATGTCTGCCTCTGCGAATACATGAGCCACGGCCATTGCGGCATCGTCAGCCGGCAACGCGGCGGTGTGGTTGACAACGATCTCACCCTGCCCTTGCTCGCCCGCACCGCCTTGAGCCACGCCGAGGCCGGCGCCGACCTCGTCGCCCCCAGCGACATGATGGACGGCCGCGTCGCCGCCATCCGCCAGGAATTGGACCGGCACGGCTTGACCCACACGCCCATTCTCTCTTACGCCGCCAAATTCGCCTCCGCTTTTTACGGGCCGTTCCGCGAGGCCGCCGAATCCGCCCCCAAGTTCGGCGACCGCCGGAGCTATCAAATGGACGGCGCCAACGCGCGCGAGGCCTTGCGCGAAGTCGCCCTGGACATCGCCGAGGGAGCCGACATGGTGATGGTCAAGCCCGCCCTGGCCTATCTCGACGTGCTCTATCGCGTCAAAACCGAATTTGGTTTTCCCACCGGCGCTTACGCCGTCAGCGGCGAGTATTCCATGTTGAAGGCGGCGGCCGCCCAGGGCTGGATTGACGAGCGGGCCGTGACGCTCGAATCACTTCTGGCCATGCGCCGCGCCGGCGCCGATTTCATCATCACCTACGCCGCCGCCGACGCCGCGCGCTGGCTGAAAGAGGGGCGGTAGGGGTCCGTGCAAAAATAACTTCCGATTCACCGGCGATTTTTGGAACAAGGCCATGGCCCAAGATTGAGAATTGGTCATTGAAAATCTGTCATTGGCAATCGAAAACCCATCCTCCAATGGCAAATGACAAATTCCCAATTTTCAATTTTCAATTGCCTTCAAAGTTGCGCGTTTTGGGCGCCCCTTCGATCCTGTTTGAATTGCGCCTCAGTACTCGAAGTTGTTTTTGCACCGGCTCTAAGTCCGCCCCGCCTTGGTCACCAGGTAAATAATCACCCCGATCAGCACCACGAACACCGCGATAGCCACCCCGATGAATATCTTGGTCCCCGTGTCCCGCTTCTTGGCAAACCCGCTTTGCGCCTTGTCCAGCACCACCACCTTGGTGGACGGTTCCTGGCCCAGTTTCACCCCCTGCGGGATCACCATCGTTTGATCCGGCAGCTTCTTCGCCGCCGCAGCCGCCTTGGCCTCCACACTTTCCAGCCGCATTTCCACCTGCCCCAGCCGGATGATCTGCCCCGATTTTAACACCGCCTCCCCCGTCAATTGCTGTCCATTAATGAATGTCCCGTTGGTCGAGTTCAGGTCCCGCAGCACGATGTCGCTCCCGCGCAGCAGGATTTCGCAGTGGTGGCTCGAAACCGAGGCCTCCGGGATCTGGAACGCATTGTCCTCAACCCGGCCGATCGTGGTTCTCTCCACTTTCAGCTCGTGAGCCTTTCCGGTCAATCCTTCGCTCAGAATTACAAGTCTTGGCATACGTCGGCTTGCGGGCGATTATGCGCCTCCCCGCCCGCAAGTCAAACTCATTTCCGCGTCATTTTTCCCCCCTGGCCCCAAAAAAGTTTTCACTCCGTGGTTGCGCCTGCGCCAAAATCGGGTAAAGAATAACAAAATGAGTTTTGATCGTGTCAGTGTGAGCCGATGAGCCCGCCACAGAAAATGCCGGGAGCGCCGGCCGGTTGGCCTCCTCGACAAGGCCTTTACGACCCGCAATTCGAACATGAGGCCTGTGGGGTCGGCTTTGTCGTCAACCTCAAGGGCCGGAAATCCCACAAGATCATCCGCGACGCCCTCACCATCCTCATCAATCTCAACCATCGCGGTGCCTGCGGCTGCGAAGCCAACACCGGCGACGGCGCGGGCATCCTCATGCAAATCCCCCACGCCTTCTTCAAGGAAGTCTGCCGCAAGGACACAATCCCCCTTCCTTCCCCGG
>JBEKUQ010000649.1:0-2593 GCA_049514835.1 Verrucomicrobiota bacterium
TTGCTATGGACGCGCCAAATCTCGGTCGCCGTCCAGGTGCCGTCGGGCTTGGCGATTTTGACGGCGCTGGAGCCGATGCCGTAGGAGAGGGAAACGTAAACAATGTCGCCCGACACCACCGGCGAACAGCCTGCCGCGCCATTGACCGGCAAGGCATAACGCCAGAGATCCGCGCCGGTTTTGGGCGCGACCGAGACCAAACCTTTGGAGGTGAAGAAGATGACCTGGCGCTCGCCCAGAATCGTGGTCGCGATGGGCGTGGCCTGGGTCATTTTCTCGTCCTCGGCCTTCCAGACGACGTGGCCGTCCTTTTTGTCGAAGGCCAGAAGCGATTCGCCCGGTCCGCCGCCCGCCACGAAGACCAGGTCGCCGTCAACGAGGGGAGAGGCGGCGCTTTCCCACATGATGTTGCGGCCGCCATGTTCTTTCATCAAATCGCAAGTCCAAATCAGCTTGCCGTCGGCGGCAGCGAGGCATTTGAGCGTGAGACGCGAGGAACAGACATAGACCTTGCCGTCGTCAAAAGCCGGCGTGGAGCGCGGGCCGTCCCCCTTGTCGTTGCCGGGTGCGCCGCTGTCGCCGCCGCCGTCGTATTTGGAACTGCCCAGGCCCATCGGCACGGCCCAGAGTTCCTTGCCGGTGGCGGCGTCCAGCGCCAGGCAGGTCTCCTGCGCGCCGTCGTCGGATTCGCGCGTCACCAGGGTGTAGGCCTTGCCGTCGCCCACAACGAAAGAGCTGAAACCGTTGTGGAGGGGCGTCTTCCAAATCTGCCGCAGGCCGCCGGCGGGCCATTGGGTGGGGAATTTTTCAGGGCTGGTGCCATCGTGATTGGGGCCGCGGTATTGGGGCCAGTCGGCGCCGGACAACGGGAGACCAACAGCGCCGGCCAGGAGTATTTGAACAATTACCTTCTTCATGTTGATAAGCATTATTTGCCATAGCATTCCCCAAAATCCGATTCTGTCAACCCCCGATGAACGGCCCCATCCTCGCCGGGTTGCCTTTCGCCCTTGGGTTCCCCTCTTAATCTTCATCTTAATCCTAATCTTAACCTTGCGCCCGATCTTGCTCTTCAAAAGCACGAGAGGAGATTAAGATTAAAATTAGGATTAAGATCAAGACATCGGAAATGCGCGATTTTGCGCTTTGCGGCCGCGGCGGGCCGGGATACTTTGGGCGCATGGAACATTCCGCCGGTTTCCTGAAGATGGTCAATGAAGTCCGCCCGCGCGTCGCGGAGATCAGCCTGGCCGCGTCGCGGGAGCGCCTGTCGAAAAACCCCAAGGCCGTTTTGGTGGACGTGCGGGAGGACACGGAATGGAGCCACGGGCACGCCGCCGGGGCGGTGCATTTGGGGAAGGGCGTTTTGGAGCGCGACATCGAACGGACCTTCCCTGACGCGGGCACGGAACTGATCTTATATTGCGGCGGCGGTTATCGCTCGGCGCTGGCGGCGGACATGGCGCGGCGGATGGGCTACAGCCGGGTCTTTTCGCTGGCGGGAGGGTTCAGGGCGATGGTCGCGGCGAATTGGCCAATGGAGTAAAACACTTAAGGCTCCGTGCAAAAGTAACTTCCGATTTACCGAAGACCTTCGGAACAAGGCCATTGCCGAAGATGGAGAATTGGTCATTGAAAATCTGTTATTGACAATTGAAAACCCCTTCCTAAATTGCCAATGACAAATTTTCAATTTTCAATTTTCAATTCCCAATTGCCTTTAAAGCTGCACTTTCCAGTCGTCACCTCGATCCTGATTAAACTGCGCCTGATTATCGGAACTTGTTTTTGCGCGGCTCCTCACGGTTCCCGTATCTTTGGCCAGAGCGGTTCCAGATCGTGGTCGTCCAGGGCCATGGAGCGGATCTGGCTGGCCGCACCGGTGGCGAAGGCCTTGCGCAGCCAGTCCAGGGCGGCGGATTGATTTCCCAACTGGCATTCGTAGCAGGCCAGGTTGTAAGTGATGATGGTGTCCTTGGGAAAGCGGGATTGCGCCAGGGTGAGAATTTCGCGGGCCGCGCCCAGGCCGCCGCCCTGTTTGCGGCGGGTGGCGTAGGCGAGCGCGATCCAGGAGCCGGGTTCTTCGGGTTTCAATTTCACCAGCGCCCCGGCCGTCTCGACGGCCATTTCCCACTTGCCCGCCTGAATAAAGATTTCGCGCGCGACCTCCAGCACGTCCGGATGCTGGCGCGTTTGTTCGGCAAGCTGCTGGTATTCCTGGACGGCCTCCTTCCAGTTGCCCAAACCGAGCCAGCCCCAGGCGGCGGAGAGATGGTGGGTGTCAGGCGGCGCGAGAGGCTTCATGGGGCGCCTCCTTTCTTCTTCCAGCACGCTTTGGGACCCTGAACCTGCCGCTGCCCGACAGACCTCCTTGGAGCCGTTCGTGTCCATCGGCTGTTCCCTCTCCGCTCCCATCCGATGGGAGGGGAGAGGGTCAGGGTGAGGTGAGGGCTCATGGAAAGGCGATTTTTTTGACGGGTTGCAACTGGACGGGGCCGAGCAGGCCGGAGTCGCGCAGCGGCCAGCGCGAGGCGTCGAAGCGGCCGCCGGCCTTGGCGTTCATGTTGGCGTCGTAAAAGTATTTCCAATTGAC
>JBEKUQ010000650.1:0-2589 GCA_049514835.1 Verrucomicrobiota bacterium
CGCGCTGCTGTGCCCGAGGACGGGCGCACTCCTGTATTATTCTTGTGCCTGACCCTCGTAGCAGTGTCAAGATGCGCCCGCTTAACTGAGCCCTTTGTTATGGCGCTTGACGAATGAGGCTTCGCCTGTGAGAATAGCGCTGTCCCGTGAAACAGAAACGGACTTCGCTTGAGAAGAAGCCCGCCATAGGATGATAGGATGAGGCGGCGAAAAAGAACACGTCTTCCAAATGGACGATTGCGATGAAAACCAACCCTCCCACCGCTCGAAGGCTGGCGCATCTGGCGTCGGCGGCTTTCCAGTCTTTTCTTTCCATGGTCCTGGCCAACCAGCGTGGGCGCCTGGCGGTTTTCTTATCTGTCCTCACCCCGATGGCGGGTTGGGCTTCTCAGTTGCCCGTCACGACTGACCAACAGATCGGGGCCTCCGCCGCGGTTTTTCGCGGGACGGTGGTGCAAACGCAGTCCTACGTGGACCCGGCCGATCGTATGATTTACACGCGCACGGTCCTGCGCGTGGAGGAGGTGTTCAAGGGCAAAGCGCCGCCGTTGGTCGCGTTGGTGGAATGGGGCGGGGCAGTCCAAGGCCGGGCCGCCATCGAGGGTGAGACGCCCCAGTTTGCGGCGGGCGAAGAACGGCTGGTGTTCGTCTCGCGCCGGCCCAATGGCACTCTCTGCGCCAATGGCGGCGAGCCGGGCGCGGTCCTGCTGTCGTTGGCCGGAAGCAAAACAGCCGGCCCGGAGTTGGCCGCCGCGGCGAGGTTGCTCACCGAGTTGCGCGGGAAGACCTCCGCCGGGCCGCTCGCCGGCGAGGATGTCACCGACCAGGCTGCAAGTGTCGGGCCAGCCCCTGGGGCAAAGTCCCCCCGTGCTCAACCGCAGGGCAGCCCGGCTTCGTCAGCTACAAATTTCTTTTCTGGATCCGGCAACCTGGCGCCGCGTTACCTGCAACCGGATCGGGGCGAGGGCATTCCTTACTGGATTGATGCGGATTATCTTCCGTCCGGCATCACGCAAGCCGAAGCGGTCGGCGCGGTGCAAACGGCGCTGGCGGCCTGGACCAACGCCTGCAGCGTGCGCTACCAGTTTGGCGGCATCCAAAGTTTCGGCATGGCGGCCAACGCCATCCCGGACCAGGGCGGCCAGTTGTTTATCCAACTCCATAACCATTACAATGCCATCCTGACCAACAGCGGTGATACCTTGGGCATCGGCGGCTGCACGTGGCTGACCAGCACGACGGCCTCGGGTTGGACGCTCGGCGGCAACGTGGCCGGGAATGACTTTAACCAGATCGTCCAGGGGTTCGTCATCATCCAGAACGCCAGCAGCTACTTTTCCGGCAACGTCACCAATCTGGAAGGCGTCCTTTGCCACGAAATCGGCCATTCGGTTTGTCTGGCTCATTCCAGCAACAATTCCAATGAGACCAATACCGAGCTGACGGGTTCGATTATGTACGCCTACAGCAGCGGCGGGCGTGGGGCAACGCTCAACATATGGGACACCAATACCATCCGTCAGGCCTATCCCGCCGGCAACACCCCGCCGTGGTGCTACAGCCGGGTCATCGATGTGGTGACCAGCCCGGGAACAATCACCAATCCCGCCGTCAATACGATTCGTGTGCCCGGCTACAAGTTGCAGTCGGGGAATTTGTCATTCCTGACGGCAGATGCCTGGCCTGACGCCAACCATTGGTCTGTGGCGGCCAATGGGGCCATCACCTACCTGGCCGGCGGCTGGTATGAGGATAGCGGGCGGCTGGACCCGGTTGGCGACTCCTTTTATGGCATTCTGTATGCCCGATACTCCGACGGCGTGAACTTCTCCCCTTACGCCTCCATCAAGGTCGTGTCTTTGTGGTCGGACAAGTATTCCGAAGGAATTCCCGACACTTGGCGGCTGACGTATTTTGGCAGCACGGACCCCTCGGCCAAGCCCAAATGTCATGCCTGGCAGGATTACGACGGCGATGGGTTCAGCAATCTGACGGAATGGTGGCTCGGCTCCAGTCCCACCGACGCGAATTCCAACCTGCGGATCACCAGTTTCTCGCCCACGAACATCCAGTGGCAGGCGAAAGGCTACGAAGTCTATGAAGTGCAAAGTTCCACCGATCTGGTCCACTGGAACCGGGCCCTGAATCCGATTGTGCCGACCAACATTGTTCCTGGCACCAACCTCTTCAATTTGACCAATGCCATCGGGGTGGCAGCCGGCTTTGCCAATGGCGGAGCCGGGCAGTTCTTCCGCGTCGTCAAGCTGCCCTGAACGTTTTGCGCGCCGGCGCGGCAGGGGGCGGTTTTGCTGAAGAGAAGCCGCCAAGAGCAGGAGAGAAAAGTCCAGCAATTAGATGATTGACGCCTCTGCAAAACGCGCTTCCACGATTGCAGCGGCGGTCTATGACCGCCGCAAACCAGGGGAAATAGCCTCATGGCGGCGGTCATAGACCGCCGCTACAGGCGGGGTGCATTTCATGTTTTTGGGCAATCTTTTCCGATTTCTTAATCTTAATCCTAATCTTACTCTTAATCTTCAAGCACAAGAGGGGGATTAAGATTAAGATTAGGATTAAGATTAAGAGGGG
>JBEKUQ010000651.1:0-2582 GCA_049514835.1 Verrucomicrobiota bacterium
CACGAAGGCCTGCTCATGCCGTGGAAGAGGCCCTTGGAAGCCCCCCAGGTCGCGGACATATTTCCGCAAGTGCGGCAAATGGCACTGGACGGGAACCGCGAAGCCGTGTCGCTTGCTGTCCAGCACATGAATGCAGGCCCCATCAAGCAGAATACCGAGCCGCACCGCACCATTCCGGCGTTTCTGATGCAGCTTGATCTTCCGAAAACCGCGTCGGTCAAGAACTATCTCCGCACCGTCAATTTCGAGAACAGCGAAATAAAGGTCACTTGGACGGATGAGCACGGCGACTGGGTTCGTCAGACTTTCGCTTCCCGCCCTGACAACGTTGTGGTCCAGTGGCTCACCGCCCCGACCGGTCAGTCGGTGAATGTGCGAATCTCTTTGCAGAAGTCCGCGGAGTGGAGCATGAGTTCGGGGGTGAGCTGGGGCAACCGCCCCACCAGGGGAGCGTCCAAGGGCCCCGAAGCGGGCGACGTGCAACACGATTTTGACGCGCAACGCCTCATTTACAAATGCCGATTGGACCCCTCCGTGGACAACAGCGGCTACGCCGGGGTGACCCGCGTCGTTCGCAACGGCGGCTCGGCCCGGATGGACCAGGACACTCTGGTCATCGAAAACGCCTCTTCGGTGATGCTGCTCACCCGCATTGAGTATTTCCCCGACTCCAGCGACGAGAAGGTGGAAGCCCTGCGGCAGGCGGTGGAAGGACTCACGCCGGATTATCCCGCGCTGCTGGAGCGGCACCGCAACGTTCAATCGGAAATGCTCAACCGCGTCACGGTGAATTTCGGCGGCGCCTCCCAATACGGCATGTCCGCCGAGGAGCTGCTGACCGATCAGCGGTCAAGGCCGGACTTTTCGCCCGCCTTGCTGGAGAAGGTATTCGAAATGGGCCGCCATTGGTTCATCCTCACCAGCGGCAAATATCCGGGCATCGCAGGCGAGGCCAACTTCACCATCAACCTGCAAACGGCCGGTTTGGAGCCGGCTGACCTCCGCCGTGGAGAAGAAACACGACCAGCGGGACCCGGCCTTCTGCAAACGGCCGGTGCGGTGCAGGGCGGCCTCCGCGAAGGTATGGAAGCCTACTTCAATTGGATGGAGAGCCTGGCCCCGGACTGCCGGGCCAACGCCAAGAACATCTTCGGGTTCCGCGGCACGTCGTATCCCCTCTGGCCGCAGAAAGGAATGGGAGTCAAGTATTATTACTCCAACAGCTCCGCCATGGGAGGCCTCTGGCCCTACTGGATTTCCGCCGGCGGCCTGGCCTGCCGCCCGTTCTGGGACCACTATCTGGCCAGCGGGGACGTGGAATTCCTCCGTAAGCGCGTGGTGCCGGCATATAAAGAATTGGCGCTTTTTTACGAGGATTTCCTGACGGCCACTGACAAGGATGGAAATTACATTTTCGTCCCATCCTTCTCGCCGGAGAACACGCCCGGCAGCACGGAGCCGCCGGGACCCACGCTGGTCAATGCCACCATGGATATTGCGGTGTGCCGGGAGGTCCTGGCCAATTTAATCCAGGCTTCGGAGATTCTGGGCGCCGATGCCGACAGTGTGCCGAAATGGAAGGCGATGCTGGCCAAGATGCCGCCCTGCCTGCTCGAAAAGGACGGCACCCTGAAGGAATGGGCCTGGCCCACGCTGCAAGAGCATTACAACCATCGGCATGTGTCTCATCTCTACGGAGCCTGGCCGGGCGATGAAATTGATCCGGACCGCACGCCGCAACTGGCTCGAGCCGCGCTGGTAGCCGACCGAAGGCGCACTTTCGATACGATGGGCACCGCAGTCGCGGGCGAAACTTTGCCTGCTTATGCCCGCTGCCATCGCGCTTTGGTTGGGGCGCGGCTCAAAGACAACATCATCGTGGACGTCCAACTGCGGCAATTGATGGAGCAGGGCTACGTCAGCACCGCGCTCCGGTGTTCGCGCGAACCCTATGGCGGCCCCGTGCCGGACGCACAGGGCGGAATTCCCGCGATCATGATGGAAATGCTGGCCTACTCGCGCCCCGGCGTGATTGAGGTGCTTCCCGCCCTTCCTCCCTCGCTGGTCAAGGGATCGATGAACGGGATGCTGGCCCGCACCTTCGCGAGGATCGACAGACTGGCCTGGGACATGGAAGCTCGGACCGTGGACGTAGCGATCACCTCGGTGAGAAAGCAAGACATCACATTGATTGCCCGGCAGGGTATCGAACAGATCTCCGCACCCGCCGGCGTTTTGGCGGCGAAGCCCCTGTCGGGCAGGGCTGACTGCGACCTGCACTTGCCGGAGGGAAAGCTGGTGGAAATCCATTTGAAGCTTGGCCGGCGCGAGCCGCTGGATTGGGCCGCTCGGGTGACTGGATAAGTAACAATCAGTTTTTCAACCGTTTCACTCGAATCGCCATGTAGGGATTGCCCGGCAACTCAATGCTGCGCGCGTCTTTGTCGGCGTAGGTGTCATCGTCTCTCTTCTTCAGCGTAAAATCGCCGGGGACGCGCGTCACCGTCATGTTCCAGGTGTCGAGCACGTCCACGGTGAATTTCACGCCGTCGGCGAGTTGGAAAGCGCCCGCGGGCGGCTTC
>JBEKUQ010000652.1:0-2580 GCA_049514835.1 Verrucomicrobiota bacterium
TCCCGTGACGGGCAAAAAGGTTGGACTGTTTGCCGGCCGCGACGCCGGGGAGTTGCGCTGGATGGCAACCGAGTTGCGCCACGCCATGGTTGTCGCGGCGAAGAAGGATTAAGCAACCCTCCTCTCTCCGTCTTTGGCGCCTCCACCATTTTTCGTAACTCGAAAAATGGTGTCCTCCGCAGCCTCTGTCCCGGGAGCGAAGGAGGGCGCGTAAATCCCGTTATTCCTCTGCCGCAAACGCGGCTGCCTTGCGCTCCGGTCCAAAAACAATGACCACGGCGCCGAGGCAGAAGGCAGCGAAGGCGGTCATCGCCATGGCGTTGGCATAGGTGCTGCCTTTGGACAGTTGCGCTTCGACGTGCGCCGCGTTGCCAGCCAGCAACACGCCGCATTGGTAGGCGAATCCCGGCAGGAAGCCTCGCACCGCATTGGGCGACACCTCGGTGATGTGCGCCGGGATGACCCCCCACGCCCCTTGCACCATGAATTGAATCAGAAACGACCCCGCCACCAATGACGCGGCCGTGGCGCCGGACGACCAGAGCGGGATCACGCCCACGGCCAGCAGCAAGGCCAGCGCCATGCTCCGCCGCCGCCCAACCCGATCGGAAAAAAGCCCGAAACAGACGCCCCCGATCACCGCGCCCAGATTGTAAATGATGGCGGTGTTGCCGACCTGCGCCTTGTTGAAATGGCGTTCCTGCTCCAGAAAACTCGGATACAGGTCCTGCGTTCCGTGGGAGGCCAGGTTCATCATCGTCATCAATACAGTCAAGTATAGAAAAAGCTTCCAATGACGCGCCGCCGCCCGGCCCAGGCCCGACCACGTCTCCGCCCGATGGCGCCGCCAGACCTCGGATTCCTTGACCTTGCAGCAAACAAACACGGCCAGCAACGCGGGCAGCGCGCCGATGAAAAAGAGCGCGCGCCAGCTCCAGCTTTCCGGAAGGAAGCGGAAGCAGCACGCCGCCAGCAGGTAACCGCACGGGTAGCCTTGTTGCAGGAGGCCGGAGAAGAACCCCCGCCACCGAGGCGGAACCTTCTCCATTGACAGCGCCGCGCCCACGCCCCATTCGCCGCCCATCCCGATGCCGAAGAGCGCCCGGCAGACCATAAACACGCCGAAACTGGGCGCCAGGCCGGAGAGCACCTCCATCACGGAGAAAAAAACCAGGTTTGCCATCATCGGACGCCGCCGCCCGTAGTGGTCGGCCAGCAACCCGAAAATCACAGCTCCCAACGGGCGAAAAGCCAGGGTCACGGTGATGGCCAGTGTCATCTGGTCCTTGAGGGAAACATGAAAATCAGCCGCCGCTTTCGCAAGGACAAAGACCAGGACAAAAAAGTCAAAGGCATCCAGCGTCCAGCCCAAAAAGCTGGCGAGCACGGCATAAACGGTGTCATTCTGTGATTTCAAGAGCCGCGAAAGCTGAAGCGACTCTGCGGTGGGCCGGGCCAAAGTGCAATTCTTCTGTGAGACAACCGCCCGCCCCGGCGGGAACCGCGCCAGGCTCTTGGAAACGCGGGTGAGATTTATGTGGCGACGGACTGGTTTGCTGCGGCATGCTTCGAAACACCATGAGCTTGAATTCAGAGGGGTTGTTGGAGTTGGCCCGAGGCTACCAAGGCGCGGCGGTATTGGCGGCGGCGGCGGACCTGGATCTTTTTAGCGCCCTCGCCGCCGAAGCGCTCACGGCCCCCGTCCTTGCGCACAGACTTTCTTGTGACCTTCGCGGTTTGACCATCTTGCTCGATGCGCTGACCGCCTTGCAGCTTTTGGTCAAGGAGGAGGAGCGATACTCCCTGGCTCCCGGAGCGGAGGCTTGTCTCACGGCCTCCGGCCAACACAGCATGCTGGCCATGGCCCAGCACCAGGCCAACTGCCTGCGCCGCTGGGTCCAGTTGGCCAGGGTCGTCAAGACCGGCCAACCGGCCGGGCGCACCCCCAGTGTGCGCGGTGAGAAGAGGGACCAAGAGGCGTTCATTGGGGCGATGCACGGCATTTCGGCTTCGGTGGCCGATCAGGTTATTGGCAGCATCAAACCGCTCCAGTTCCGCACCCTGCTGGATATCGGTGGCGCCTCCGGCACCTGGACGCATGCGTTCCTCCGGGCCTGTCCGGCAGCCAATGCCATTCTGTTCGATTTGCCGGAAGTGATTTCCTTGGCCCGGCGTCTTCCGGCGGAAGAGGGAATGGCAGGCCGCATTAGATTTGTGGCGGGAGATTTTATGACAGATCTGCTGCCACCTGGCGCGGACCTGGCCTGGGTCAGCGCGATTGTTCACCAGAACTCCAGGAAGCAGAATCGCCAACTCTTTGCCAAGGTATTCCAGGCGCTCCTACCGACGGGCCGGATGGTCATCCGCGATATTCTGATGCAACCGACCCGCACGCATCCGGTGGCGGGGGCGTTGTTTGCCGTGAACATGCTCGTCGCAACCGAGGGCGGCGGCACATACACCTTCGAGGAATTACGGGAAGACCTCGAAGCAGCGGGCTTTGCCGGTGGTGCGGTGGTGCGCCAGGATGAGGGCATGAACTCGGTTCTAATTGCGGAGAAGCCCGGCGGTCATCAGTAA
>JBEKUQ010000653.1:0-2579 GCA_049514835.1 Verrucomicrobiota bacterium
ATGCAACGCCGCGCAAAGACATCGCTCGCGGTCGCCAGCAGTTCGATGGACTGCAAGAGATTGTGCGCCATGACCGGCATCATGACATTGAGTTCGAAGTTGCCAAAACTGCCGCTGAAAGTGATGGCGGCGTCGTTGCCCAGCACTTGGGCGCAGACTTGCAAGACCATCTCGCACATCACCGGATTGACTTTGCCGGGCATGATGGAGGAGCCGGGCTGGGTGGCGGGCAATTTCAATTCGCCCAAGCCCAGGCGCGGACCGGAACCGAGCAGGCGAATATCGTTGGCGATTTTGATCAGGCTCACAGCCAGCGTTTTGAGCATCCCGCTGGCTTCCACCACCGCGTCGCGTCCTCCTTGCGCCTCGAAATGATCCGCCGCTTCGCGCAGCGCCAGGTTCATTTCGCCGGCCAGCCGGGCGATGGTGCGGCGGGCAAATTCGGGATGGGTGTTGATGCCGGTGCCGACGGCGGTGCCGCCCAGGGCCAGCTCGCCGAGGTTTTTTTCGGCGGCGCGCAAGCGGGCGATGCCGTGCTGGACCTGGCTGGCATAACCGCCGAATTCCTGGCCAAGCCGGATGGGGGTGGCGTCCTGCAAATGGGTGCGGCCGATTTTGAGGACGTCGTGAAACTCCTGCGCCTTGGCCTGCAAGGCCTCCTGCAAAGCGGCCAGGGCCGGGATGAGCCGCCGCTCCATGGCCTCCAGCGCGGCGAGGTGGATGGCCGTGGGAATCACGTCGTTGCTCGACTGGCCGCGGTTGACGTGGTCGTTGGGATGCGCCAGTTTTTCGCCGCGTTTGCCGCCGAGCAGCTCGGTGGCGCGATGGGCGATGACCTCGTTGGCGTTCATGTTGGTGGAGGTGCCGGAGCCGGTCTGAAAGATGTCAATCACAAATTCCGCGTCCCACTTGCCGTCGGCGACCTCCTGGGCGGCCTGGACGATGGCGGCGGCCAGGCGCGGTTCCAGTCCGCCCAATTCCTGGTTGGTCAGGGCGGCGTGCTTTTTGATCAAACCGAGGGCGCGGAGGAAGGAGCGGGGGAAACGGAGGTTGCTGATGGGGAAATTCTCCACGGCGCGGGCGGTTTGGGCGCCGTAATAGGCGCTGGCGGGCACCTGCATCGGCCCCATGGAATCGCTTTCGGTGCGGAATGTTTCGCTCATAGATTCAGTTTTTAAAAGGCCAAACCTTCATTAGTGCCCAAAATGGTCAGAGTTTCAAAAGCTTTTTTGCCAGGGGCGGCGCGGCGCCCCAGATCATGCCCATCCCCAAACCGACGCCATGGGCGGTGTTGGCGATGTGCGGCATGAAGGGGACGTTGAAGAGGCAGAGGAAAAACCAGCCGACCATGATGACGACGTTGCTGGGATGCAGGCGCAGGCCGGAGACGGGTTCTAATTTGCCGCGCATCCAGATGTAGCCGAAGAGGCCATAGACGACGCCGGACATGCCGCCAAAATACGGCCCGGAGGCGACGTACTGGGCGAAATTGGAAACCGCGGCAACGAGCACGACCATGACGAACAGGGTCAAGGTCCCCTTCCTGGACTCGATCATCGAGCCGAGGTCTTTCAACCAGAGCATGTTGAAGAGCAGATGAATCATACTCATGTGAATGAAGATGGGCGTAATGAGCCGCCAAACCTCGCCCTGGCGGACTTCCGGCAGAAAGGCCGAACTGGGCTTGATCACGCTGAAATAGAGGTTCCGATAAACGTGCTGGTCCGAGAGGGCGCCTTCATCGGGCGGAAACCCGGCCACCACCGCCAGGCCGGCGCAGGCCCCAATCAGCACCAGGGTCAGCGGCCCCAGACCGTAGGCGCCCCACATCGTCTCCGGGGTCTGAACCCGTTTGGCAAACTCGTTTTTTTCCTTTTCCTCGCGCTGCCGGATGGCGCCGGCTTTTTGTGCAGCGCGTCCAAATTTCGGGTCCTTTGGATTGGCGACAAAATCCGCCAGCGCCTTGTGACTGGCTTCCAGTTGGTCCTCCGAAAACACCCAGACGGCCCAGGCGCCGTCCGGCTCCGGTTCGACGGTGTTGCGGATGTCGAGGCACGTCAAGTAATCGCCAAAGGTGTTGGCGTTGGATTCACTGCTGAGGCGGCCGATCAATCGCATAAATCTGTCGGCGGGGAGCATGGCGCAGCCGTTGGCGAAAACACAGCAAAAAACCTGCAATTCCAATGGTTATCAAAGGAATTGGCGTAACTGTTCAGGTAGGTTCAGGCAGGGACGCCTCGGCGAGGCGTCCGGGGGTGGCAGTCCTGCCTTGGACGCCTCGGCGAGGCGTCCCTACCTGAATAGTTACGAATTGTCTAAGAAAACGGCGGTTCAGGTGTCTATCATACTGGAATCAAAACCATGAGAAGATTGATCGCCTTCCGATTGGCGGGCGCGCGGGCGGCCGCGCGGCTGGCGCTGGTGTGGGCCTTGGCGCCGGGTGGTATTATGATTCCTGCCCAAGGGCAGCCGGGGATGGGGCGGGACCTGGCTGGCCGCATCGTGCTGCCGCCCACCGCTGCCGGCGTGCCGACGGTGATGGTCTTCGGCGCCGCGCCGACGGGCGGCGGGGCGCTTTC
>JBEKUQ010000654.1:0-2578 GCA_049514835.1 Verrucomicrobiota bacterium
ACTCGCGCAAAACTCGTTCGTATTGAACCGCCGCCTCGTTGGTCTTGCCCAGCTTGCGGCAGCACTCGCCCAGACGGAAAACGGCCGTGGCGGCAAGCTGGCGGTCTGTGTCAAAACCGTCAACGGCGGCCTGGTATTGGCGCATGGCGGCCTCGAGGTTGTGATTGGCCTCCTCCTCGAAGAGGCCCTTTTGCAGCAGGGCGGTGATGTCGTTGGTGGCGGCAACAGCAAATCCGCCGGAGATGAAGAGCGCGGCGAAGAGGGCAGTAATATGTATTTTCATGGGGCGAGGTTGCCGGATGGGAACGGATGGGTTGTCATGGTTTTGTAAAATCGAGGAGGGATTAAGATGAGGATTCGGAGGGAGGGTCCAGCCGGTAGCCGATGCCGTGGACGGTCTTGATCCAGCGGGGCGAATCGGGATTGGGTTCCAGGGCGGCGCGCAGGCTGGCGATGTGGGTGTCCACGGTGCGGGTGGTGGGAAAGGCGGTGTAGCCCCAAACGAGGTCAAGAAAGCGTTCGCGCGAAACCGGTTCGCCGGGCGTCTCCAGCATGAGGCGGAGCATGGCGAATTCCTTGGCGGTCAAATGCAGGGGAGTCTTTTTGCGCCAGGCCTCTTGGCGGGCGAAATCAATTTGCACGTCGCCCAGGCGGAGGGTGTCGAGCACCGGCCCGCGCTGGCGGGCGCGCCGCAACAAGGCCCGCACGCGCGCCAGCAGCTCGTCGGTGCTGAACGGTTTGACCAGGTAATCATCGGCGCCGGCGTCGAGTCCCCGCACCCGGTCGTCAACCTGGCCTTTGGCGGTGAGCATGAGGACGGGCACGGGGTTGGCGAGGCGGCGCAATTCCGCGCAGACGGCGTAACCGTCCAGGCGCGGCATCATGATGTCGAGCAGGACGAGGTCGGGGCTTTCGGCGAGGGCGCGCTGGAGGCCGGTTTCGCCCTCGGCGGCGGTGAGGACGCGGTAGCCCTCGTTTTCCAGGCAATCCTGCAGGGCGGTGCGCATGGGCAGTTCATCTTCGATGACGAGAATTCGTGGATGGCTGGGCGTTTCCATTTTTACGGTTGCTCCGACGCGGCGGGCAATTGGATGGTGAAGCGGCTGCCCTGGCCGACGGCGCTGCGCACCAGGACGCGCCCGCCGTGGGCTTCCACGATATGTTTGACAATGGTCAGGCCAATGCCGATGCCCTGGGTTTCGCGGCGCAGTTCCGACCCGCGGCGATAAAAGCGCTCAAAAATCTTTTCGTGCTCCTCGGGCGGAATGCCGGGACCCTGGTCTTCCACCCAAAGGCGGACGCCGTTGGGGGCGCCATCCTCCAGTCCGACCTCGACTTTGGCGCCGGGGGGCGAATGCTTGATGGCGTTGTCAATAAGATTTATCAGCGCCTGCTGCAGGGCCAGGCCGTCGCAGGACACCAGCGGGCCGGGGCCGATCAGGGGATGCCGGGCCAGTTCGACCTGTTTTTCGGCGGCGCAGGGCAGCATCAACTTGATCGTGTCCTCCACGATGGCGTCCAGGTCGGCCGGCTCGCGCTGGTATTCCTTGCGGCCTTGTTCGATGCGGGAGAAATCAAGCACGTTCTCGATCAGCGAAGTGAGCCGGCGCGATTCCTGCACGAGGAAGCGATAGTATTCCTGCTTTTTGCCGGCATCGGAAATCTTGCCGCGCTCGAGCGATTCGGAGAGCAGCCGCATGGAGGCGATGGGGGCGCGCAGCTCGTGGGAAACGCTGGAGACGAAATTGGTTTTCATTTCGCTGAGGCGCTGCTGCTGATAAAAGGCGCGGCGGGCGGCGAGCAGGCCGGCGGTGGCGACGAGAACGACTGCGCCAATCAACGCACTGAAAAGACGGGTGCGCCGCTGCTCCACCGCCAGCATCTCCTCGCGGCTAAAGACGTAAAACTCCGTGGTGAAGTGAAGGCGCTGATCATCGCCTTTCCCCCAGGAACCGGCAGTGACAAAGGGGCTGTCGGTGGGCCGCCACGAACCATGCACAGGAAGAAGCAACGGCACATCGCCTACCGTGACCCCTGCCACGGCATAGTCAGGCACAAAAAAGCGGTTTTCGTCCAAAGCCCGCTGGAGGAAGGCTTGGATGACTGGACGAGGGACAAAGGAGACACGATAACCCTTGGCGGAAGCGCCATTATTCGTGTAGGAAGCGTCACTAATGAACGCCAAGGCGCTCCCTGCCGGGCCGTCGCACCATTCCGACCAGGGCGTCTGGCCCGCGCCGTGGAACATCCAATCGTGAAATTGGGGGAGATGGCGAATATGGGTCAGCCATTGCCTTGCGGCGAATTGGCTTTCCCAAAGTTGGCGCATCAAGCGGACTTTCTCCTGGAGAGGGCGATCCTCCTTTTCGGCCTTCTCTTCGGCCAAATTCAAGAGCTCCTGGGCGGCAAAGGAAGGGCTTTCAAATAGTTGACTCCAAATCTTGTTCCACAAAGGCAGCGGCAGCGGCCCGCTGGCGTTGAGCAGTTGGCAACTGGCAACATCTTGAAAGGAGATTCCTGATTCCGCCGGCAAAAGACGATCTCCGCCAAGGATTTGCTCCGGTGAGTGGCGGAGGTA
>JBEKUQ010000655.1:0-2577 GCA_049514835.1 Verrucomicrobiota bacterium
CGAAACAAGACGCGGGTCAGATCGTGCGCGCTGGACGCCAACTCCCCCTAGAACGACGGCCAGTTGATGGCGGCGAACAGCAGCGGAAGCAAGGTCGCAATCCCCACCAAGAACGCATAAAAACGCGGCACCAACCGGGTCAAACAAACGTGTTGTTCGGCCAGTTTCTGATGCAGCAGTTGCCAAAAACCGCCGTCATGATGAATGACCCCCAGCAGCGGAATCAGCCCGTAGAGCAGCAGCCCCAGGGCCCCCCAGCCGGTCATGCGCAGGACGAATCTCCAGGTGAAAAAGTTCATGCGCTTGATCCAGATCAGCGCCAGCAAAAAACATGGGAAAAAACCGATCAGCGCCCAATTGTTCGTCACGCCAAGCCCATAGACAAAAGCAAACAGGCTCAACCGCCGCTCGCTCTGGGTAATGCGATACTCCAGCAGGCACAAAATCAGGAAAGCAAAGACCAGCAGGTTGATCATTTCCCCCGTCCCCGCGACGGCATTTTGCCAGAAGGTCATTTGCCCCGCCAGCAGCAACGCGGCGAACGCGGCCGGCAGAAAAGCCGCCCGCACCGAGAGCAAGGCATACTCGCCCCCCTCCCGCAGCCGCTGCTCCTTGGTGCGGTCATGCGACAACAGCCGCACGGAACGGACCAGGATGGCCAGCGTCAACGCCGCGCAAACCGCGGTGAACACATTCCAGCCCAACACCCGCCAGGCCGCGGGCAGCAGCCGCAACGGAAGAGTCAAAATGAAAAACAGCGGATACTGCGGATTCGGCCGCCAGGGCAGCGGACCGGGATGCCAGTCCCAGCCCGTGATGGCCGAGGCAAAAGGAAGGCTGCCGAACGTCACCCACGGATGCAGGGTCAAACCGTAGAGCGCCAGCGCCGCGAGCGCGGCCAGCCACGGAGACAAGAGGATGGGGCGCTTGACCGGAGGACCGACTGTTTTCTCGTTTGCTTCCGTCATGGATGGTTCAAGTTTGGGTCAACCGACCGCCTGTTGGCAAGAATACTTTATGGGTTATAGGAGGCGCGGCGCAACGGCCTTTCTTCGCACGTCCCCCACGCATTCCACATGCTGCGTCTGTGGAAACATATCCAAAGGAATGATTCTTGATAATTCAAAGACACCCTCGGCACACAAAACGTTCAAGTCCCGCGCCAGGGTCGCCGGGTGGCAGGAAACATAAAGTATCTGGGCGGGTTGCGCCTGCGCCAGCAGGCGCAGCATCCCCGGCGGACAACCGGTCCGCGGCGGATCCAGCAGGAGCGTGGTGGCCCCGGCGGCAAAGCGCGCCAGCATCCGCGGCAAAAGCTCCTCCACCCGGCCGGCCACAAACTCGCCGTTGGATATGCCGCGCCCCACGGCGTTTTGCCGGGCCGCCTTGATCGCCGCCGTGTCCACCTCCACCCCGGCAAAGCTCTCGACCAGGGCGGAAAGTTCCACGCTGAAAAAGCCAACCCCGCAATAGCCGTCAATCAAAAACCGCGTCCCGGCGGCGCGCAATCTCTCCCGCACCGTTTCCACCAGCCCGGGCAGAAGATAATAATTGTTCTGAAAAAACGAATCACGCGGCACGGCCCACCCTTCCGCCGCCACGCGCAGCACCACCTTCAGCCCGCCTTTGGGCGGAGGATGGAGGCGGACCTGCTGGATTTGCGCGTTGAGCGCCGCCTCGGCGATCTTGCATTCCTCGATGTCCACCACCAGCCGGTTTTCCGCCCGGATAAAGCCGAGGTTCAGCCCTTGCTTAAACTTGTCCCATTGGCTGCGGATCATGATGCGGTTGCGGTAGCCGTAGGGCTGCGGGCAGGGCCTCACCCCCTCCACCAGCGCGCCGTCAAAACCGCCGATGCGCTGGAACAAATCGCAAATCTGCTTGTGCTTGATCCGCAATTGCGCCGGGTAAGCCAGATGCTGGTACTGGCAGCCGCCGCATTCGCCGAAATAGCGGCAGGCCGGCGCCACCCGCTCCGGCGAAGCTTGCAGAACCCGCCGCAACCGGGCGCGGGCAAACCGTTTCTTCACCTCCGTCAACTCCGCCTCCACCACTTCTCCTGGGGCCACAAACGGCACGAACACCACAAAGTCGTTGACCCTCCCCACGCCTTCGCCGCCAAAGGCGATGTCGTCAATCGTCAATCGCAGTATGTCGCCGGGGGACAATTTAAATTCCGTGTTCGGCTGCCCCGAAAAAACCATCGAGCCAGCCGTCTTTGCCATCGTACGTTCCCACCCAAAGGAAACAATCAAAAAAGGTATTGCGCTTCGATGTGTCCAAGACCCCATTGCGAGCTTGCGCCGCCTGCCAAAATCAGCCACATTCTGCCCAATGGGAAAAGTCTTAATCAAAATCAAGCTGACCAACCTGTTCGACTTGGGGGCGCGGCATCGCAAGCTTTCCACGGCCAAACCCCGCGAGGTGGAAGTCCAAGCGTTGGTGGACACCGGCGCCACCCGCCTCTATCTTAAACCCAGTGTCATCCGCGCCCTCGGTTTGGAGAAGCTGGACACCCTGATTTCCCAAACCAGCAACGGGCCGGCGAAGCGCGCGGTCTATGAACCGGTCCGGCTG
>JBEKUQ010000656.1:0-2576 GCA_049514835.1 Verrucomicrobiota bacterium
CACTCCCCTGCTGACGCCGCAGGAGGAAATCCAATTGGCCAAACGCATCAAGAGAGGCGATGCCAAGGCCCGCGAACAAATGATCAAGGCCAATTTGCGCCTCGTCGTCAAAATCGCCCGCGGCTACGAAAACTATGGCCTGCCCCTGCTCGACCTCATCAACGAGGGCAATATCGGCTTGATGAAGGGCGTCGAGCGCTTTGACCCCGCCAAAGGCGCCAAGTTTTCCACCTACGGCGCCTGGTGGATCAAACAATCCATCCGCCGCGCCCTGGCCAATCAGTCCAAGACCATTCGGCTCCCCGTCCATGTGGTGGACAAGGTCTCCCACATTCGCCGCACCGCCATGAAGTTGCAGGAAATTCTCGGCGTCGAGCCGGACGACGACCAGATCGCCGAGGAACTCGGCATCCCCACCGCCCGCGTCCGCCAATATCGCGCCGCCGCCGTCGCCCCCATGTCCCTGGATTCCCCTCTGGGCGAGGATTCCGACAACCGCGTTTCCGACATCATCGCCGACGAGCACGCCGGCTCCCCCTTTGAAGCCATGGCCGGCAGGGCCGACATCCACCTCCTGCGCGAAGTCCTGGCCCAGCTCCCCTCCCGCGAAGCCTCCATCCTGGCGTTGCGGTTCAATCTGGACGGCAAGGCCAATGGCGATGCCACCCTGGAAGACGTGGGCAAAAAATTCGGCGTCACCCGCGAGCGCATCCGTCAAATACAGCAATCCGCCCTCATAAAGCTGCGCAAAATGATGGAAAAAATGGACAAGCCCAAAACCGCCCCGGCTTTGTCCTGACCGGCGGATCTTCACAGCCCGGGGGACCACACACGCCCGCGCGTGTGGCGGTCGGCGCCCCCGCCGACCGCTTCTCTGCTTTCCAATATAACCTGGATAAGTCATCGTCCGGCGGTGATGGCGCGTTGGGCGAGGATTTGGGTCGTCGCCGCCGGCTTGATTTGATCTTCTCTTCATGGCAATTAAGTTCGCCAGCGGGTGCTTGCGAATCTTAAATTTATGCGCCTGGCCCTGCGCCTGGCGCGCCGGGCCTATGGACGGACCTCGCCCAATCCCATGGTCGGCGCCGTGCTGGTCAAGGGCGGAAACATCATCGGCCGCGGCTGGCATCGCGCCGCCGGCCAACCTCACGCCGAAATCCAAGCCATCCGCGACGCGCAACGCAGCGGCCACAATCCAAAAGGCGCCACCCTCTTCGTCACTCTCGAACCTTGTTCCACGCATGGCCGCACCCCGCCCTGCACCGAAGCCCTCATCACCGCCGGCATCCGCCGTTTGGTGGCCGGCGCGACGGACCCCAACCCCCTCCACGCCGGACGCGGCTTCCGCATTCTCCGCCGCGCCGGCCTTTCTGTCACGCGCGGCGTCCAGGCCGGCGAATGCTCGCGCCTCAACGAAGCGTTCAATCATTGGATCGTTCGCCGCACCCCCTTTGTCACCGTCAAAGCCGCCATGTCCCTGGACGGAAAAATCGCCACCGTCGCCGGCGAATCCAAATGGATCACCCGCCCGCCCGCCCGCGCCCTGGCCATGAAACTCCGCGCCGGCGTGGACGCCGTTCTCGTCGGAGTCAACACTATTGTCAAGGACGATCCCCGCTTGACCGTGCGCCTCCCCGGTTTCGCCGCCAAGCCGCTCCGCCGCATCGTCCTTGATCCGCGCGGCCGGACCCCCCTGGCCGCGCGGATCGTATCCGGCCCCCGCGCTCCTATGACCACCATTGTCGTCACCAAATCCGCCCCGCCCAAACGTCTCGCCGCCTTGCGGCGGCGCGTCCGCGTGCTCGTCGCGCCCGCACGCCGCGGCCGGATTGATCTGCCCTGGCTGCTCCATTCCCTGGGCCGCGAAAACATCACCAGCCTCCTCGTGGAAGGCGGCGGGGAGACCAACGCTCTCTGGGCGCCGCTCTGCCAGCGCATCGTGTTCTTCTACGCCCCGCTCCTCCTGGGCGGCCGTGATGCTCCCACCGCGGTGGCGGGCGACGGCGCGCTGGCTCCGGACGGCAAACTCACCCTGCGCGACGCCCGATGGCGGCGCGTCGGCGCCGATTTGTTGTTGATTGCCCGCGTGAACCAGCCAGAATGATCACCGACGCAAAACCATGTTCACTGGAATTGTTGAAGAAAGCGGCCGCGTGCAATCCATCAAGCCGGATGAGAACGCCATCCACCTGGTCGTGCGCTCCCGCTTGTGCGGACGCGCCATGAAAGTCGGCGGCAGCCTGGCCGTCAACGGTTGCTGCCTGACGGTGGTGAAAACCCGCCGGCACGGGCGCGACCACCTGCTCCAGTTTGACCTCCTGGCCGAGACCTGGCAACGCACCAACTTTCGCGCCCTTCACCTCGGCGCGGCCGTCAACCTGGAACGCGCCCTGCGCGTCGGCGGCCGGATGGACGGTCATTTTGTCACCGGCCACATTGACGGCGTCGGAAAAATCATCCGTTGGGAACGGTCCGGCCGCGACCACGTCCTGGACATCTCCGCGCCCGCGGCCATCATGCGTTACATGATCGTCAAAGGCTCCGTGGCGGTGGACGGCATCAGCCTGACGGTCGCG
>JBEKUQ010000657.1:0-2571 GCA_049514835.1 Verrucomicrobiota bacterium
GGGTGCATTTCACATTTTTGGGTTCCCCTCTTAATCTTAATCCTAATCTTAATCTTAATCCGATCCTTTGAAGAGTAAGATTAAGATTAGGATTAAGATTAAGAAATCGGAAATGATCACCCAAAAATGGGAAATGCACCCCTTGGGCGCAAGGGGCGAGGCGTTTGGTTTGACTTTGGAGAGGGGCGGCGCAAGCTGGCGGGGATTGGATGGAATTGGATTTATGAGCGCCCCAAAAACACCGCCGTCGGTCAGCTACAGTTTTGTCATGCGGCTGACGTATCCCAACCGGATTGGAATGTTCGCCAAGCTGGCGCGAATCATCGGAGAGCAGGGCGGGGATCTCGGGGCGGTGGACATCGTGAACCCCGACGCCAAACGCATGACGCGGGACATCACGGTGCGGGCGCGGGACCATGAGCACCTGGAGGCCATCGTCAAGGCAATGGACAAGTTGAAGGAAGTGACGGTGGTCAATGTGTCGGACCAGGTGTTTCTGCTGCATTTGGGGGGGAAGATTTCCATCCGAAACAAAGTGCCGCTGACGACGCGGGAAATGCTTTCGATGGCTTACACGCCCGGGGTGGCGCGGGTCTGTGCGGCGATCGCGGAGCAGCCGAGCAAGGTGTGGCCGTTGACGATCAAGGGCAATTCGGTGGCGGTGGTGAGCGACGGGTCGGCGGTGCTGGGGCTGGGCAACATCGGCCCGGAAGCGGCGATGCCGGTGATGGAGGGCAAGGCGATGTTGTTCAAGGAATTTGCCGGGATTGACGCCTACCCGATCTGCCTGCGCACGCAGGAGACGGCGGAAATCATCAGCACGGTGGCCAATATGTCGGTGGGTTTTGGGGGCATCAATTTGGAGGACATTTCGGCGCCGCGCTGTTTTGAAATTGAGCAGGGATTGCAGGAACGGCTGGACATCCCGGTGTTTCACGACGACCAGCACGGCACGGCGGTGGTGGTGCTGGCGGCGCTGTTGAACGCGTGCCGGCTGGCGGGCCGGCCCTTGGCGGGGATGCGGATGGTGATCCTGGGAGCGGGGGCGGCGGGAACGGCGATTGCGACGATGTTGTTGCAGGCGGGGGCCAAAGACATCGTGGTGTGCGACCGCCAGGGAATCCTCAACGGCGCGGCGCGGAGCGATTTGAACGAGGCCAAAAGGCAACTGGCGGCGGCGACGAATCCGCGCGGGTTGAGCGGCGGGCTGAAGGAGGCGTTGCGCAAGGCGAATGTGCTGGTCGGCGTGTCCGGGCCGGGCTTGATCACGCGCAGGGCATTGGGGCTGATGGCGGCGCGGCCGATAGTTTTTGCGCTGGCGAATCCGACGCCGGAAATCATGCCGGAGGAAGCGGCGGCGCGGGCCTGGATCGTGGCGACGGGGCGGAGCGATTATCCGAACCAGATCAACAACGTGCTGGTGTTTCCGGGGATTTTCCGGGGCGCGTTGAAGGTGCGGGCGCGGCGGATCAACGAGGCGATGAAGCTGGCGGCGGCGCACGCCATCGCGGGATGCATCGCGCGGCGGGAATTGAGTCCCGAGTACATCGTGCCCAGCGTGTTTAATCGCGAGGTGGTGCAACGGGTCGCCGCTGCCGTCACGGACGCGGCGGTCAAGACGGGAGTGGCGCGGATCGGGCGCGGACGCGGCTGAGTTTTAAGGAAGGCAACCGCATTGACTATAAATGATAAATGGGATGACCCGCCGCGAAGTTAAGATCGAGCGGCCGGTTGAAGAACGCTGGAGGATCGTTTGCGCCAGACACCATAGCCCAGCACGGCGGCGCCGAGGGCGAACAGGACTGTCACCGACGGCTCCGGGACGGATTCCACGCCGATGGTTTCATTGGGGCTGGTGCCGCTGAAGTTGATGGCGCCGGGGTAAACGACGGAACTCGGCGGTCCGACATCGGTATTCATCTGCGAGGGAGTAATGGTGCTGTCGAAGTTGAAGGTGACGGTGTTGCCGGGGGTGATGGCGGTTCCTCCCACAAACTCGATGGAGCCGCCGTTGCCGGTTCCAGTCCAGCCGTCGTTTCCCGTAATGCTGGTAGGCGTGGATTGGAGGAAGAAGTGGCCGGGAGTCCAGGCGAACCAGTAGGACTGGATGGGGGCCGAACCGGGCAGGGCGGTCAAGGTGAGGGTATAATCGTAGGTGCCGCTGGTCCCGATCTCGGTTCCGGCAATGGTGCTGTCGGCCAGAACGTTTTGGGCATGGCCTTGGGACAGGGAGCCGAGGGCGAGGAAAAGACCGAGCCAGGCTCCGGCGTTGGATTTGGTAGTGTATCGCATAGAGATTAACTTTTGTTTGTCACTTCAACAACTGCATGGGTAAGAGACGCGAACGCGGCAAAGGTTCCACAAAAAGACAGATTTTCAAGCGACTTTTTTCGCCCACGCCGAAGGGCGGAAATGAAGATGGGGCCGGCGCGGAATGGGACGTTTTTCCGGGCGGCCGGCCGGGGAAAGGGCGTGGTGGAGACGGTTACGGCTTGCGGCGGGGCGGGGCGTGGATGGCGTGGCCGTGAAGGGCGTGGGCGGCTTCCATCCAGGACTCGCTGAAGGTGGGAT
>JBEKUQ010000658.1:0-2571 GCA_049514835.1 Verrucomicrobiota bacterium
CGCCGCCAAAACAGGGGCACTGGGGAACCGCCACATCGTTCAAGCCGTGGCGGACATTGTCCAGCGGTTCGATTTCCCTCTGGTCGTGGATCCTGTGATGATCAGCAAACATGGCGCCCCACTCCTCTCCCCGGACGCATGTGAGGCCCTGAAGACTCGGCTCGTCCCTCTGGCCTACCTCCTGACTCCCAACTTGGCCGAGGCGGCCGCCTTGACCCAGCAGGAGATCGGCGACGTCGGAGGAATGCGCCGTGCGGCGCGGCAGTTGTGTGAGATGGGCGCCAAGGCCGTCCTCGTCAAGGGCGGGCATTTGGCCGGAGACGCCACCGACGTTCTTTTCGATGGGCGGGAATGGTTGGAATTCACGGCCTCGCGCATTGTCACTCCCCACACGCATGGGACAGGCTGCACTTACTCGGCAGCCATCACCGCGGAACTGGCGAAGGGAAGCGACCTGAAGACGGCGGTCAGCCGCGCCAAGCATTTCATTACGGAAGCGATCCGGGCCCACCCACGACTAGGTGGTGGCTCCGGGCCCGTCAATCACAACGTTGCGCCTCGCGGAGTCTGAGCGGAGCGCCCCGGGCCTGACGGCCCCGGAAGGCGTGTTCATTCTTGCTTTCACGGACGTAAATTAGGATAAAATGGGCGATTACTCCGCAATTAGAGAGCGCCCGTGTGAAGCTCCGCGTCATCACAACCCAGTCTCTTGCGCTGACACGTTCCCGACACAGAGCGGGCGATTGCGTGCACCACAGGTCGCGCTGTGTACGGCGGGCAGATTGCCGCCAACATCCGACGGAGGAGCCGTATGCGCTAACGAGCGCCCGTACGGATCTGCGCGGGGCGTGCCGGGTGACCGGTATCCCTACCGCGCCTTGCTTATACTCGACAGATCTGCAATTCGTCGAATCGGGTCCGGCTCACCCAAAAACCCAGGAGAATACATGAAGCTCATCAGGATCGTTGGCTCGCTCGTGCAGCTGTCATTGCTGCTCCCCGTCTTGTGCCTGGCGCAGGGCTCTGCCCAGACGGACGACATCGCAAAGCTGCGCGAATAGATTGCAGCCCAGCAGAAACAACTCGACGAACAGCGGCAGGCGCTCGAATCCGCGCAGCGAGCACTCGCATCCGCACAGACAGCGATCGATTCCCAGCAGAAGCTGCTGGACCATCTGGTTGCCGCGCAGAGCGCGCAGGCTGCCGTACCAAAGCAATCCGCGGTGACACCCCCCGTAAAGACGGCCACACCGGCCGCTGAAGCAGACGCCAAAGGGCGGGCCTTCTCGCCGCTTTCATTTCACATCGGCGGCGCGGATTTTACCCCGGGCGGTTTTATGGATTTCGCCACGGCGTGGCGCTCCACCAACATCGGGAGCGGCGTCGCAACTTCCTTCGCCGCCGTTCCGTTCAGCAACACCGCGGCGGGCAGGATGCAAGAGTTTCGGTCCAGCGCCGCGAACTCGCGCATTACCCTGACCATCACGGAGAACCCGACTAAGAACGTGACGCTCACGGGCTATCTCGAGGGGGACTTCTACGGAAACCAGCCGGCCAGCCTGTACGTTACCAGCAACAGCAATACCTGGCGCATGCGCCATTTCTGGGTGAACGTGGAGAAAGGAAAGTGGGAGGTGTTGGGTGGTCAGACCTGGACACTCCTCACGCCTAACCGCGTGGGCACGTCTCAGGTTTCGAGCAACGTGTTTGTCGGCCTCGGAGAGGACTCCAACTATATGCCGGGTCTGGTTTGGGGGCGGCCGGGACAAATCCGGGTTGTCTATCACCCCAATAAGAGATGGTCCCTCGCGGCTGCGATTGAGAACCCCCAACAGTACGTCACCACCGCGGTCACGCTGCCCGCGTTCGCCGCCACACAGGTGGACAACGGGAACGTCCCCACGACGGCCAACGTGCGGCCGGACTTCACCGCCAAGATCGCCTACGACAGGACGGTGGCCGGCAAGGCGCTGCATTTCGAGGTCGCCGGCTTCTCGCGGCAATTCCGGACCTCACCCGCGGAGGGCAAGTACTTCTACGCCCACGGCGCGGGCGGATCGTTCAATACGTCCCTGGAAGTGGCGAAGAACTTTCGCCTGATTGCCACTACGTTTTACAGCAGCGGCGGCGGGCGTTTCCTGGTGGGGCTTGGTCCGGACCTCGTCGTGGGTCCCGACGGCTCCATCTCGCCGGTGCATTCCATGGCCGGCATCGCCGGCTTCGAGTATGCGCCCACGCCCAAATCGCAGTTCTTCGGCTATTACGGCGGCACGTATTTCCTCCGGAACTACACGGTGGTTTCGCCGGGCAATTATCTGGGGTTCGGCTTCCCGGGTTCATCGTCGTCGGCCAACCGACAGTTTCAGGAGCCGGTGTTCGGCTATTACTACACCTATTGGAAGAACCCCAGATACGGCGCGCTTCAGCTCATTACGGAGTATGCCTATCTGACGCGGGCGCCCTGGTACGTTGCGCCCGGAACTCCGTCCACCGCGCACGCCAACATGATATTCGGTTCGTTCCGTTTCACCCTGCCCTAGCAGCCAGTGGTAGAATCCGCTCCCTGAGGTC
>JBEKUQ010000659.1:0-2568 GCA_049514835.1 Verrucomicrobiota bacterium
CCCGCCCTCACGCCCCTGCTCCTGGGCCTGGGCCTGGACGAATTGAGCACCGCCCCTTCCCTGGTGCCGCAGGTCAAGGCCCTGATTCGCCTCCTCAAAATGCAGGACGCCAGGAAATTGGCCGATTTTGCCCTGGACTGTGAATCCGGGCAGGAAATCTTGGCGCGGTCCCAGGCGCTGGCCCGATCCGCCGCGCCGGGCCTGTTTGCCGACGCTTAAAACATGAAAGTCCTGATTCTTGCCGCGGGTTATGCCACCCGCCTCTATCCGCTCACCCTGACCCAGCCCAAGCCGCTCCTGCCCGTCGCCGGCCAGCCCATGATCGAGTACGTGCTGGACAACCTCGCCCCCATCGGCGGCATTGACCGCGTCTATGTCGTGACCAACGCCAAGTTCGCCGGCCATTTCCAAAAATGGTCCCAGGCCTATCGCGCCAGCAAATCCAAGCTCCCCTTCACCATCGTCAACGACGCCTCCACCGACGACTCCAACAAGCTCGGCGCCATCGGCGACCTCCACCTCGTCCTCACCCGCGAAAAAATCCAGGACGACTTGATCGTGGTCGCCGGCGACAATCTCTTCAGCCAGAGCCTGGAAGATTTCGGAAAAACCTGCCGCAAAATGAACGCGCCGGTCCTGGCCGTCTATGACGTCGGCAGCCTGGAGGAAATCAAAAAATACAACTCCATTTCCCTGGACGCCGCCGGCAAAATCACCTTCTTCGAGGAAAAACCCAAGCAACCCACCAGCACCCTGACCGGCATCGCCCTCTACTACTATCCCAAGGCCGCCCTGCCGCTCATCCAGCAATACGTGGCCGAAGGCAACAACCCCGACCAGCCCGGACGCCTCGTCCAATGGCTCTACACCCGCACCGCCGTCTATACCTGGCGCGTGCCTGGAATTTGGTTTGACATCGGTTCCAAGGAAAGCCTCGAACAAGCCAACCAAATCTTCGCCGGCCTCAGGAAGAAGTGAATTTGGTGCTGTAGCGGCGGTCTGTGACCGCCGCCATTCGCTTCTGCCAATAGCGCAGATTCGGACTGGAAGCGGCATAAAACCAGCCGCCCTGATTTATTATCCCGCAGGGATAAAATCACTCAGCCAAGGGCTGGCCCGATTCCGAAAGACCCGGCCCTGAGTGAACCCCAATCCCAAAGGCATGTAAAGGGGTCAGTCCCGCATAAACACATATTGCATGTATTGCATTGACAAAGGGCATGCCTGCGAGCAAACTTCTAAGCACGGGCAAAAAACTCCGCGACCAATATGCGAGCGAGCGGCGGCCGATTCCTTGGCGAACCTGCTGCGCCAGTCAGATAGAACACAATAATATGCGATTATGTGGGACTGACCCCTTTATGACCCCTTTATGATCAATTGATGCCGTTGGTGGACAAGCAACTGAAGATTCTGGATGGGATTAAGACCACTGCTCAACCTTCCCCATGAAGCAAGTATGAGTTTTGATTGGTCATATATCATTGAGCCAAGTGAGAGGAAAACTGATGCCGAGATGGTGCGTCAGTTTGAGGAAGCACTGGAGTTTGATTTGCCACAAGACTACCGGGATTTTCTGTTGCAGTTGAACGGGGGCAGGGTTCTGTTTAGCAACACATTTCGGATTTCTGAAATACCGTTCGACCTTGGTGTTAGCTACATATATCCATTGACCGTACCACGTCCATTCATGGGGATTGTCGAAATACGTCACGTTCAGATGTGCAATCATCTGTGCTTGAGGCAGGCGCTCAACATCGCGGACTGCTATGGAGTAGGTGGGTTTTATCTGCTTCTCGCTGGAGCGGAACGCGGTAGGGTTTATTACATTTGGAACGATGATGAGTCGTTTTATTCTCTTTCTGCTGAGGAATGGGAGTCGCGGGAAGTACGCATACCGAAGGACATGGTTGAAGTCAGTCCGACATTCGATTCACTGGGCCAAATGATTCTGAACGGTCGCGTTCCTGAAGGTGGCCACTAGGCAACCAATAGCATGGCGTGTGCCACCCTTTTGAGTGGTGCCAAATGAGCTTCACGTTACTTACATGCCCTGCCTCAATGGGGAGGAGCTTTCACTTATCATTCCGAACGCCTCAACACATCCACCTCCGTGAAGGGGTGAAGGGGGCAAGCCCGGAAAGCTGAAATAACGATTGACAAGGTGCCGAAAAGGGGGCGGGCTGCGGGCGATGACACGCAAGATTCGTCTGGAATATGCCGGTGCGGTTTGCCACGCCATTGCTCCGATTCACCAATTCCTATGACGCGGCCTTGCGCCTGGCGGTGGTGTCGGACGGGACCGATTCGGCCAGCTACGGTTCTCTTGCCAATTCGCAGTTGGTGGATCATATTACATTCGCGCCTATCCCAAAGGCAGTGGCCACTGGTATGGCAGGCAGACCGCGGCGAAGTTTTCAGCGGCTGGATTCCACCAGTTGAATTTCCTCCTCCGTCAGGCCGTAAAGCTCATAGACCAGCGCGTCAATCTGTTGGTCGGCGGCGGTGACGGCGTTCTGCAACGTCTGCCGCTCCCGCTCGCCCCGGGCTTGCCGCAGCCTGGGCATC